>JADMIN010000117.1 GCA_015478575.1 Ktedonobacterales bacterium
CTCCACGAGATCTTCGCCCGTGATCGGGCGGTCGCCAGCCAACACACCAGCACGCGCTGCGGTCTGTGCTACCTGCACTCCTCCCTCACCGAACTGGAGTATCGCGAGGTGGAAGGCCACTACGTCTGCTCCGCTTGTCAACAGGCCCTGGGAAGCGCCCGTATTCCGATGGTGCGCCGCCAGCAGCGCTAGTCCGTTGCCGCGCGGTGGCGCCATGCGTCTTACCTCTCGGCCCTCCACTCTCCCCTGCCGGGGAAAGGAGGCAAGGGAGGGATGGGCGTAGGATGTTTCCAGAGGCGCGCCTGTGATACAATGGGCAGACGGTGGCGCGTCTCGCGCGGAGCGACTGCCCAGCCCAGAACCGTGTCCACCCGCCATCCGCGGGAAACGAGAGGAATTCAGCGCACCTGGGCTGGCACACGTGCCGCTTGGGTACGCCAGTGATCGTCCGCGAGCCAGTTCGCGGCACGTTTGAGGATTGAGGAGCAGAGCGTGGGCGCACTTCCTAAAAAGCGAGTCACCAAACGGCGCCAGGGCAACCGGCGCCAGAACCATCGCATCAAAATTCCCCAACTCGTGATCTGCCCGCAGTGCAAGCAGGCACATGTGAACCATCACGTCTGCCTCAACTGTGGCACCTACCGCGGGCGGCAAGTGCTGGAGGTGCGCGAGCGTCGCGGCGGCGCCGAGTAAACGGACCGCATAGGCAGCGCCACGCGCGACACGCCTCATCCACGGACGGGGAATGAGCGGAGAAACACGTGAGCCAGCATGTCGCCTTCGTCTTTCCGGGACAAGGGAGCCAGGCGGTCGGAATGGGCGCGGAGATCGTCCGTACCTCTCCAGCCGCTCGCGCTGTGTTCGCCGTCGCTGATCGCGCCCTGGGCTTCCCCCTCTCACGGCTCTGCTTCGAGGGACCAGAAGAAGCCCTGCGCGAGACGATGAACACCCAGCCAGCCATCGTCGCCACCAGTCTCGCGCTCTTGGCCGCGCTCCAGGAGGCCGCGGCTGGCGGCGCGGCCTCCCCTTCCGCCGGTTCAGTGCCCTTCGTGCTCGATGCCCCCTTGCGCCCCGCCCTGGTCGCGGGCCACAGCGTCGGCGAGTACGCGGCCCTCGCGGCGGCTGGCGCACTCAGCGTTGAGGCAACACTGCGCCTGGTACGCGAGCGCGGGCGGTTGATGCACGAGGAAGGCCAGCGCTACGCGAGCGGTATGGCGGCTATCCTCGGCCTCGACGCGGCAACGCTGGATGCCATCTGTGCACGGGCGAGCGAAGAGACCCGGGCCGCGCTCGGCGACACGGCCACCGCACCCGACGCCCACCCTGGCGCCGGGCGCGTCGTGGTAGCCAACGACAATGCCCCTGGCCAGATCGTCATCTCCGGCGCACAGCCCGCGCTCGACCGTGCGATGGCGCTAGCCTCTGCCGCGGGCGCCAAGCGTGTCGTGCCACTGCCGGTCAGCGGGGCATTCCACTCGCCCGTCATGGCGCCCGCGGCCCTGGGCCTGGCGCGCGCAGTGGAGGCCGCGCCCCTCCGTGACGCGCGCGTGCCCATCCTCTCGAACATCACCGCCCAACCCATCGCCACCGCTAGCGAGCTACGTACCGAGTTGGCACAGCAGATCACGTCTCCGGTACAATGGACGAAGTCCATACTCGCGCTCGTGGACGCGGGCATCGAAACGTTCGTTGAGATCGGCCAGGGCCGCGTGCTCACGGGGCTGATCAAGCGCATCGCCAAAGGCGTCACCGCGCTCTCTGTGAGCACGGCGGATGACATGATCCCGGTGGCCGAGCACGTGCTTGGCCACCGACCCAGCGTATGAGCGCGGTGACAAGCGGTGGCGGCTCGTGAACTGAGCGCCCGGAGGATTGCGGATGCAAGCTGCGCCTGGAGAGGTAAATGGCAGGCCAGCGCCGCCCACACCGGCGCCCGCCGCGCCTGGGGCGGAGCCTGATCCGCCGGAGAACGACCCCGCACAGCTCGGTACGGTCCGCATCGCGCGGCGTGTGCTGCGGACTGTCGTCGAACAAGCGGCACTGAGTGTACCTGGCGTCGCGCGCATGGCGCAGGGGGGCAGCCGTTGGCCGCGCGTGCTTGGCCGTCCCCTGCCTCACCACGGCGTTGGGCTGGATGTGCGGGACGACATCGTCGCGATTGATCTCTATCTGATCGTCGAGCCGGGCGCGCATATGGTGACGGTCGGCGCGGCCGCGCAGGAGGCCGTCGGCGCGGCGGTCGAGCACATTCTCGGCATGGGGGTCAGCGCGATTAATGTCTATGTGCGGGATGTTGCCTAAGCCTATGCACATCGGAATCCGCCGTCAGGCACGCATAGTCGCCTTGCAGACGTTATACGAGTTCGATACCGCTCATCACGATAGCGCCGCTGTCCTTCAACGGCATATCCAAGATCAGCGGCTCGCTCCTCGCGTCGTCGAATACGCGACTGAACTGGTCGAGGGCGTGCTCACACACCTCGTCGAGATTGACGAGGCGATTCAGCGGGCGGCCCCGGAGTGGCCCATCGCGCAGATGGCGCGTATTGATAAGAATGTTCTCAGGCTTGCAATCTGCGAGATTCTGTACAATAATGCTGTGCCAGCAAAGGCCGCCATCAATGAGGCCGTCGAACTTGCCAAACGCTTTGGCAGCGACACCTCGAGCCGGTTTGTCAACGGCGTCCTTGGCACAGTCTATTCGCGATCTCAAGGTTTGCCCACACCAAGTGCCGGAAGTGAGGTCTAGTCATGTCGGCCATGTCAAAGGAAGAGATCTTCGTGAAGCTCAAACCCGTCATCGCTGAGCAACTCGGCGTGGACGAGGGCGATGTCAAAGAGGATGCGTCGTTCACCGAGGATCTCAACGCGGACTCGCTCGATTTGGTCGAGCTCATCATGTCGCTGGAAGAGCAGTTCACGCTACAGATCAGCGACGAAGATGCTGAGAAGATCACCACTGTCGGTGAGGCGGTGGACTATATCTACGAGAAGAAGAGCTAGCTCTCGAGGCCGCTCGATATGCTCTGTTTCGCCGGGGGACGTGAGACCGTGGGGTCTCACGTCTTCGCCGTTCGCTGTTGTCTGTCTTCACGGCGTGTCTCATCATGGCGCGCCCGTACGGGCCTACACGCAACAGCCTACACGCAACAGCCTACACGCAACAGCGCCGCGGTCTCTGTCTACCGCGTCTGGTTCCCACTGTCTGGTTCCACCACACGCGCCGTATGCGAGCCGCCGCGTGCCATTTCCGCTGCCTGTCCGCTGATTACTCACGAGGCTGCGGGGTGATGGTCGCCACCACCATCGCCGCCGCGGCTGGCTGTGGCGGCCGCTCGGTCGTATTCCCCCAAAGCGCGCCACTATCCCACGCCGGGCCGACCTCGCGCGGCAGCGGCACTGGCACGAGGTGCCGCAGGCCCAGCGTGCGCAGATGCTCGCCGACGCAGGCAGAGGCCAGGTCAGGCGTATTGTTCGTCTTGCTCAGGTGCGCCAGCCAGACCCAGCGTGGCCCATCATCCAGCACGCGCGCTAATGTCTGACATGTCTGCTCGTTGGAAAGGTGGCCAGTGGGGCTGAGGATGCGCATCTTCAGGTAGTGCGGATAAGGGCCATTGAGCAGGCGCATACGGTCGTGGTTCGCTTCCAGCACGAGTAGGTGCGCTTCACGCAATGCCTCGACCATTGGCTCGGTGGGCATGCCGGTATCCGTGACGACGCAGACGCGCCACGCGCTGGAGGCCAGCACGAAGCCGCATGGAGCCACAGCGTCGTGCGAGATGGCGAAGCTCCGCACCTCCAGCGCCCCCACGCGCCTCGCCTGACCCACCGGCAGTTCCTCGCGTTCGGGCGCCATGGTTGCTTCCGCGCGGTTCTCCGCCGCCCTGAGGACCGCGGCGAGTGTGCGCGGGTCGCCGATCAGCGGGATGCCGTACTGGCGGGCAAGGCCCACTGCGCCTCGGGCGTGGTCAGAGTGCTCGTGGGTGAGGCAGATGCCTGTGAGCGCTTCAGGGGCAACGCCTACCTGGCGCAGCCGACTGACTAATGTACGTACCGCGAAGCCGGCATCCACCAGCACCGCCTCGCGCCCCACGAGCACCACCAGCGCGTTGCCGCTGCTGCCACTCCCAAGCGAGATAACCCGCATGCTCCGCTCCCTCCGCCGACTCCTAGCGATCGCTCGCGCGCACCGCCATGCGGGTATGGTATCGCTCGCGCGCGACTGGTGGCAAGGCTGCCAGGCCATTGGGTCATAAGGATGGCGCCTGGGGTGCCGAACTTGGGGCCAGATTCTTTCCCCTGGACAAACGTCGTGTGCCCTTCCGCGCCAGTGGTGCCTTCACCTCTCCGGCAGCGGAAGCGAGGCGCCACGGTATTTCTGACCTTGACACTGGTATCCCCCACCGGCTATAGTACGCATGCCTAGCGTTATGCGAGCATAACATACCGTCGCCATCATCATACCTCGCCTGAAAAGAGGTATCGCAGGTATGAGTATGCCGGGCGCATGTTGATGTCGGCTGGTGAGCTGTCGCTCATGAGTACGGTTCAGGCGGATGTGGGCCGTCGTGTTAGGCAGGGAGCGTAACACAGGAATGGCAAACGAATTGCGGAGCACGAGGTCCCGCGGTGGCACGGCGCGAGCAGGTGCGGGCTTTCTTCGAGGCCCTGACTCTCCCGGAAGGGCGAAGTGGAGGATCTGTGCGGACTAATCTCCCGCGTGCGGGCGGCACCTTCTACTCTGTGCTCGTACTTCTGATACTGCTAGGTGGCTGCGCCTTCACTCCGCCCGCTGGGGGCGTGACACCGAGGCCTACATCCACATCGCCGCTGAGCCTCGACCAGCGTATTGATGCCTACATCGCGAAGCTCACGCCCGCGCGGCAGATCGGGCAGACGCTCATGCTGGCGGTCTACGCGAACGCCTACAATGCCAACCTCGACCAAGCGCTCACGCAGTGGCACCTCGGCAGCGCCATCATCTTTCCTAACTACAACGGTGGCCCGCTGATGCCCACCACGCTCGCTGGCATGCGGCAACTTGTGAGCGACCTCAAGACGCATGCGGACACGCCGTTGCTGCTGGCGACCGATGAGGAAGGCGGCCTCGTGGATCGCCTCTCCTTCTACTATGGCCAGACTCCCTCGCCACAGGCGCTCGCCGCCACCGGCGACCCGCGGCAGGCCTATGGGCAAGCCCAGACGGACGCGCAGCGTATGCGTGACCTGGGCCTCAATGTGGACTTTGCCCCGCTGGCCGACGTCTCGCAGAGCGGTGGCATAGACCCGAGCCGCACCTTCGGCACGACGCCTGGTCAGGTCACGACCTACGCCGGGGCCTTCCTTGATGGCTTGCAGCAGAACGGCGTCGCCGGAACACTAAAGCATTGGCCAGGTCTGGGCGCGTCCACTGGCAACCCCGACTACACGCTCCCGACTGTAAACCACTCGCAGGACCAGCTCAACGCGATAGACTTCGCCCCGTTCCGCATGCTGCTCAGCCACCAGCCAGATATGATCATGGTGACGCATGTCATCGTGCCGGCCTACGACGCGCAGGTGCCGGCCTCGCTCTCACCCGTGCTGGTGCAACAGGTGCTGCGCGGGCAGCTCGGCTACCAGGGCGTTGTCGTCACCGATGCGATGGGCGCCCAGGGCCTGATCCAGTATATGCAACAGCAGGGCTACAGCGATCCGGCACAGGGCATTGCCGAGGCCGGCGTGCGGGCGTTTCTCGCTGGCGACGATCTGATCGAGGCGCCGATCGAGCAGGACCGCCTGGCGGCGGCAGTGGCGGCAATGACGCAGGCTGTGCGGTCGGGCCGCATCTCGCAGGCACGGCTGCACGAGGCGCTCCACCGTATCATCGCGCTGAAGGTGCGGCTGGGCCTGTTGACGCTGCCGTGACGGCGAACGTTCCATCTCGTAAACTGGTCCATGTGCATCAGGTCGTCAAGGAAGGTGGGCACCTGCTCGCGGCCACATCAGAGCCGTTTGAGCAGGTGGCGCGCCGGTGATTGTTGGCTCCGGCCGCGCCGCGAGCAAGGCAACCCTACCTGAATTAAGTATCCATCATCTTCATCACCCGTGGACGAAAGCGAGCGCTCCTATGATCGAAGCGCATGGCCTGACCCGCCGCTTCGGCGATGTGGTGGCCGTCGAGCGGCTCTCCTTGCGCGTTCCCGATGGCACCATCTTGGCGCTGCTCGGCCCCAACGGCGCGGGCAAGACCACGACTGTGCGCATGCTGGCTGGCCTGATCGCCCCCTCCGCGGGCGAGGCGACTGTCGCTGGCTACGACATCCACCGCGACGCCACGGCGGTGCGCACACAGGTGGGGCTGGTCACCGACGCCCCCGGCCTCTATGAGCAGATGAACGCGCGGGCCTATCTCGATTTCTTTGGGCGCATCTACGGCATATCTTCCGCCGCCCGCGCCAAGCGCATCGCCGAGTTGCTCGCGTTCTTCGACCTAGAGACCCATACCTCGGAGCGCATGGCTGGCTTTTCTAAAGGGATGAAGCAGAAGGTGGCGCTCGCCCGCGCGTTGCTGCATGACCCCACCGCGCTCTTCCTCGACGAGCCAACCTCCGGCCTCGATCCCCTCGCCGCGCGGGCGGTACGCGAGCTGGTGTTAGGGCTAAAGCACAGTAGTCGCAGCATCATCCTCTGCACCCACGACCTAGACGAGGCCGAGCGCTTGGCTGATCAGGTCGCCATCATGCGACAAGGGCGGATGATCGCCTGTGACGCCCCAGCGGCCTTGCGCGCGCACGCCTCGCCTGAAACGATGGTACGTGTAGAATTGGCGCGGCCCTGCCCAGCGGCGCTGGAGGCGCTACGCGGGGTCGAGGGTGTGATCGAGCCGGCCCTCATCGCGGCATCAGCGACACAGATAGGCTACACAGCCGCCGATCCCCACATCGTCAACCCACAGGTGATCGCGCGACTGGTCACGGCGGGCGCGGAGATCGTCTCGCTCACATGCGAGACCCGCACGCTGGAGGATGTCTATGCCGCGGCGATGGAGCCGGAAACCGCTGGCGCCACGCCAGCCGCGAGAAAGTGAGCGCCCTCATGCCCACGCGTGCTACCCCATCCGCGGCTCCGCCCCCCATGACCCTGCCACAGGCGCGGGCGCTGCCAAGCACACTCAAGACGCTGCTGCTCATTACTCGCCGCGCCTGTGGCAGGGTCATGGGGGGCGGAGCCGCGGATGGGGTAGCACG
>JADMIN010000846.1 GCA_015478575.1 Ktedonobacterales bacterium
GGATATCTTGGAGCTATCTGGATATCTTGGAGCTATCTGGATATCTTGGAGCTATCTGGATATCTTGGAGCTATTGGGCGAGATGGTTGGGTGGAGGGCGCGGGGTCTATTCGTCCTCGTCCTCAGCGGTGGAATATTGCGCCACGTTCTCGCCCTGGCGCTCGGTGACGCGCGGGTACTCCTCGCCGCCCAGGATACCGTTGCGCACGATGGCTTCTAGCGTGACGGTGTGGCGCAGCTCGTCGCCGAAGTCGAAGATATAGAGGATCTTCTTGCGCGCGCGCAGGGGCAGATGCTCCAGCCGGTGGGCCGCCGCGCTACGCCCCTCGCCGAGATCGGGCGTCATGTATTCGCTCTCGGTATCCCAGGCTTTGCGGTTGAGGTAGAAGGCATAGGGGTGATCGTCGTTCCAGCCGAAGGCGCGCTGAATGGCGGTGTGCAGGTCGTGCAGCGTCTGGTCGCCCCGCAGCTCGATGCGTCGCCAGATCGGTGGGTCGGTGTCGTCGAACGTCACGTGGAAGCGATAGAGCGTGGTGAGGCCGGTGGGCGACGCTGGCTTTAGGGCCGACGTGTCTTGGAGCGTATACTCCTTTGGCCAGATCTCTGGTGGCGGCGGGAAGCTGACCAGCACGGTGACGGGCCGCGCGTCACCGCTCCCTCCGTCGCGTACCCGCACGCGCATGGTGTGCGGCCGCTCTGGCACATCGCGCGTCATGGCGGCGTTCCCCGGTGCCGCGCGGGCGCTGCCAAGGAACTGGGCGAGCGCGTCGAGGGCCAGCGTCAGCGCGCGCGTCTCACGGGCGTTCGGTGGGCGCGTCCGCTCGTGCGGGAGCACCCGTAGGAAGGTTGGCACGGTGCCCGCTGGAGAGGGAAGCTGGCGTTCCTCTAGCCAGCGTAGATAGGTGGGGTTGGCCTCATCCGGGTCATCGAAGAACACCGCCAGGCTATCATCGGTGGGCAGCTCACCCTCCTCCTTGCCCGCCATGACCAGGCCGCCGACGATCTCGCGGATGGCCTGCTCTGGTACGCCCGCCAGCGGCGCGCCCATCCCCCGCAGCATCTCGATGGCCGCGTCAATCTCTTCGTCTTCCACGGCGAGTGTGTTGCCAGTCTCCATCGCTTGCTGCAGGCCCGCCGCGGTGTAGTAGAGGGCCACGCCGGTCACCAGCCCCTCGCCACCAAGGATGCTGGCGAAGAGCATCTCCACTCCTGGCTCTGGTCCGTGCTCGCCGAGCGTGAGCAGGATGGGCGGTGTGTCTGGCAGGACATCCCAGGCACGCTGGCGCCAGTAGCTCGCCGCCGCCGTGAAGAGCGCGGAGAGCGCCGCCGTCTCCAACCCGGCCGGGCCACCGCCCACGACCAGCACA
>JADMIN010000118.1 GCA_015478575.1 Ktedonobacterales bacterium
TTCATGCGGTGCGGCACGCCGAGCGGATTCAAGATGATATCCACCGGTGTGCCATCAGCCAAGAAAGGCATATCTTCCATCGGCAGCACGCGGCTGATGACGCCCTTGTTGCCGTGGCGACCGGCCATCTTGTCGCCAGCGCCGATCTTGCGCTTCTGCGCGATGGAGACGCGCACCAGTTGATTCACACCCGGCGGCAGCTCATCGTTTTGCTCACGCGCGAAGACCTTCACCGCGACGACCTTGCCCTTCTCGCCGTGCGGCACGCGCAGCGAGGTATCTTTCACTTCACGCGCCTTCTCGCCGAAGATGGCGCGCAGCAGCTTCTCTTCCGCCGTAAGCTCCGTCTCGCCCTTCGGCGTGATCTTGCCAACGAGGATATCGCCGGGGCCGACCTCGGCGCCGACGTAGACCACGCCGCGCTCATCGAGATTCTTCAGGCCCTCCTCGCCCACGTTCGGAATGTCGCGCGTGATCTCCTCTGGGCCAAGCTTGGTGTCACGTGCCTCCACCTCGTGCTTCTCGATATGAATGCTGGTGAAGAGGTCCTCGCGGACGATGCGCTCGCTGAGGAGGATGGCGTCCTCAAAGTTGCCGCCCTCCCAACTCATGAACGCCACCAGGATATTCTGGCCGAGCGCCAACTCGCCGTTCTCCGTCGAGGAGCTATCGGCGATGGCCTGCCCCTTGAAGACGCGGTCGCCGCGGTTCACGATGGGCCGTTGGTTGATACAGGTGCCTTGATTCGAGCGCACGAACTTGCGCAGGCGGTGCATATGCTCAATGCCCTCGTCATCGAGCAGCGTGATCTGCCGCGCGGTGACGCTCGTGATCTCGCCGTCGGCTTCCGCCAGCACCACCTGGCCCGAATCCACGGCCACCTGGCGCTCGATGCCTGTGCCCACGATGGGCGCCTGCGGCCGCAGCAGCGGCACCGCTTGACGTTGCATATTCGCGCCCATGAGCGCGCGGTTCACGTCGTCATGCTCCAAGAACGGAATCAGCGCGGCGGCCACGCTCACCGTCTGCCGCGGCGAGACATCCATGAAGTCAATGCGCGGCGCCGGTTCTTGCACGAAGTTCCCCCCGAAGCGCGCCAGCACACGCGGCGTGATGAAGTGGCCCTCGTCATCCAGCGGCGCGTTCGCCTGCGCGATGACAAAGCGCTCCTCTTCGTCCGCCGTCAGATACTCGACCTCCGTCGAGACCCACGGCACGATGGCGATGGGCTGCTCGCCCAGTTTGGCCAGTTTGACCGCCAGCGCCTCATCAATCAATGTCTCCTTTGCGGCCAGCGGCTTGCCCGCGCTGGTGCGCACGTCACGGGTGAGCGTCTGCCCGACCAACCGCGCATCGTTCGCGGCGAGCTGGTGGTAGACGCGGCGGTACGGCGTCTCGATGAAGCCGTAGGCATTGATCTGCGCATACGTCGCCATGTTGCCGATCAGGCCGATATTCGGACCTTCTGGCGTCTCGATGGGGCAGATGCGCCCATAGTGCGAGTGGTGGACATCGCGCACGTCGAAGCCGGCGCGCTCACGCGAGAGGCCGCCAGGGCCGAGCGCGGAGAGACGCCGCTTGTGGCCAATTTCCGCCAGCGGGTTGGTCTGATCCATGAATTGCGAGAGCTGGCTGCCGCCGAAGAACTCTTTCATGGCCGCGACGACCGGGCGGATGTTGATGAGCGCGTTGGGCGCCGCCTGCGCGGGATCCTGCACGATCGCCATGCGCTCCTTGATGACGCGCTCCATGCGCAGCAGGCCCACGCGGAACTGCGACTGAATCAACTCACCCACGCTCCGCACCCGGCGGTTGCCGAGGTGGTCAATGTCGTCTTTCTTGCCGCGTCCTTCGTTCAGGTCCACCAAGCGCCGCAGAATGGCCAGCACGTCATCCTGCGTCAGCGTGCGGATGGTCTGCGGAATCGGCAGGTCGAGCTTGCGATCCAGTTTATAGCGCCCGACGCTGCCGAGATCGTAGCGACGGGGGTGGTAGAACAGATTGTAGACCAAGGTACGCGCGTTCTCGATCGTCGCCGGGTCGCCGGGGCGCAGTTTGCGATAGACCTCCAGCAGCGCCTCATTCGGCTCCTTGATGGGATCCTTATCGAGCGTTGTGGTGACGAACCGGCTGATCGTGCCATCTTCCTGGGCAAAAGCCCGCGTCAGCCCCTCATCGGTCCGCATGTCAGGCGTCGTATCCGTCAAGCCAGGATCACGGTCACGGATGGCGGCCATAGCGCGCAGCAAAGTCGTGATCGGAATCTTGCGCTTGCGATCAATCTTGACCGAGAGGATGTCACGGTTGCTCGTCTCGAATTCGAGCCAAGCGCCACGATTGGGAATAAGCTTGGCGGCGAAGAGTGTGCGCCCGGTCGTCGGGTCAGTCTCGGCGGTGAAATACACGCCGGGCGAGCGCACGAGCTGGCTGACCACCACGCGCTCGGCGCCATTGATGATAAAGGTGCCCTCCTTCGTCATGAGCGGAAAATCACCCATGAAGACGGACTTCTCCTGAATCTCGCCTGATTCTTTCTGTGTCAGGCGCGCGGTGACGTAGAGCGGCGCGGCGTAGGTGGCGTCGCGCTCGCGGCACTGGTCCTCGCTGTACTTTGGCTCCTCGAAAGGAATCTCTGGGATGATGAATTCCAGTTTGAGGTTCTTGCCCGTGAAGTCCTCGATCGGTGAGATCTCGGCAAAGAGATCCCGCAACCCCTCGCGTTTGAACCACTCGAACGAGTCGAGCTGCACCTGAATGAGGCTGGGCATGGGGCGGATGTCAGGAATCCGCGCGAAGCTCACGCGCTCAGGGAGGGAGACGGCTTTGCTCAGTGCCATGCGTCAATAACTCCTCTCGCCAGTCGCCTGTACGTTGTGGTGGTCGTGCGTCGGCTCTCCCGGTCTTCGGCTCTCCCGGTCTTCGGCTCTCCCGGTCTTCGGCTCTCCCGGTCTTCAGCGCACCAACAGGGCCGCGCGTCGGCGCCGCGCCGCTCGTGGCCGGTCGCGTGCGTATCACGGCGCGGTGTGACCGACACGGTGTGACGTACAGGGTCAACTGGATTGGCTAGTCTGCCTGCGTGCGTCTATCGCCGCGGGGAAAGCCGTTCACAGCGCTGTGAATGGCCCTCCGCACGCAGGGCTTTCCGCGGGTGGCATCCCTGGTCGCGGGGCCAAATTGGGAACACTGGCCGCGCGAGGTCCATGCCATCATGCGCTGGTTGTGCGCGCCGACGGCGGCGATGCCGTCGCGCGCGGGAGCTTGGTGAAAAAGGATGGCCACGATGGGCATCTTACGCAAGAGCAAGAAAGGCATCGTTATCGCACAGGTATCGTGACGTGCCAGGGCATACAAGGAATATGCCCCGTGGCGGATGACGTAACGAGCGCAAGCCAGCCTACCCCACTCCCAGAAGCCGCGTAAGTGTGGTATGCTGGCACCCATAACTCGTAATGATCTGATGCGCCCTCTCAGCCCAAGAGCGGGCGGGGAACCGAACGCTTTATGCCGCCGGAGAGACCCTCCGCGGAAAGACCGAGCGCACATGCCACGGCACTCGTGCCACATGACCGCGCCTTCTGGACGAGGACCATTGGTCCCCGTGCGTCCGTGTGCTGCCGCGCGCGGGCCGCGCGCGGAAGTCGGCAAGATCAGATTATATCACCCCCATGGCACCTCTGTCAAGGGCCAGTTTTGGGATCCATGGCACTGACGTTTGCCAGGAATGAAGGAGCATGTTATACTCGCCAGAGTGTGTCCTGGCAGACGCATGAGTATGCTGCGAGCGCGGGAGCGGAAACGGTGGACGAGTTGGTAGCGCGCCGAATCGGCGCAGTAACGACGCTAGCGAAACAGGTCTCTGAGGCGGATGTGGCGCTCTTCGCCCTGGTCATGGGCCAGGCACAACTCAACGCGGAAGACCCCGCCATCCCCGCGCGCACAACCCGACAGGTTGTGCCGATGGCGCTGATCTCCGCGCTGTTGGCCTCCGTGGCGGCGCGCCACTCCTCACGGCCTGGCGACGCCCGGCTCGTCAGCGAGACGGTCAGCTTCATCGAAGCGGCCTACACCGATGACCTCCTGACCGCCACAGCGGAGATCAGCGGCTACGAGAGCGGCTCCCGCGCCCTCCGCATCCGCGCCCGCTGTGAGACACAGGACGGGCGGCGGCTGGCCGAAGGCGAATATCTGCTGAACGACCTCTAATGCGCCTCCCTCAGCGACACATCCGTCAGAGCGATGAGCCATCTCCTAGCGCGCGGCTCGACTCGCCCGTGCGGCGCGGCGGGTGAACACCAAGGGAGAGGAAGAGAACAGGGCAGTATGAGCGGTCCAGATGGGCAGATAACCAAGCGCGATCAGCGACGTGAGGCACGGCGCCAAGAATTGCGTCAACAGCAGACCCAGCGCCAGCGCCAGCGCACCCAGCAAATTCGTGCGCGGCGCGTGCGCACGGGTGGGCTTGCCGTGGCGGTCGTGTTAGCCGTGGTGATCATCGGCCTGCTGGTGGCGACCTTCGCCTTTGGCGCCTTCGGTGGTGGTCCCCAACCGCTGCGACAGGCGGCGCGCGGTCAGGTGATTGACGGGCTGGCCTGTGCGAAACCGCCCAGCAACGCGCGCTACCTCAACGCCTACGTGAAGCTCTACACCAATGGCCGCCAAGCGACCGTGCCCGCGGGCATTGGCATCGTCAGCGACAAGGGCTGTCGCTATCCCCTCTATGTGCCCAGCGGCGCGCCAAACGCCGTCGCGGCGCTGGCGGGCAACCACTCCTACGTGCTGGGCAACCTCTTCGACCTCTGGGGCCAGCCCCTGAGCAGCGGGCAGGTGCTTGGGAACAAAGCCGACGCCAGCCACAAGCTGGCCTTTGAGGTCAGCGATGCCCAAGGCAACCTCAGCCCCTATACGGGCGACCCGCGCGGCATCGGCATCAGCGACCACCAGACCATCGTCATCCTCTACAATAGCCCCAGCGTGAAGCCGACACCCTACACCAACTGGAGTGGCATCCACGACTGAGTGGGGCACGACGAACGCGAGTGACGGGCAACCGAGGCCCCCGAACAGCAGAGAGTTCA
This sequence comes from Ktedonobacterales bacterium, assembly GCA_015478575.1. Lineage (GTDB taxonomy): Bacteria > Chloroflexota > Ktedonobacteria > Ktedonobacterales > JADMIN01 > JADMIN01. Next base: position 5,076 of record JADMIN010000118.1, read on the forward strand.
GGGGCCTCGCGTCTGTGCGCCGGTCACATGGCATGGGACGCGCGAGCGCGCCTGAAAAAGTGTCTGAAAACGAGGCGTATCGCTCACCTAGCGGCCATGGCAGAACTTATACTTCTTGCCACTCCCACAGTAGCAGGGATCGTTGCGCCCGACCCGTGTGCCTGCCGCCTCTGGAACCGACGCGGTCGCCATCGCCGCCGCCCCGACGCTTACGGGCTTACTCCGCTGGCCAGAGCGGGCGGGGCCGCGCCCGTTGCCCTGCCCCGATCGAGCGCCCTGCGACGATCTGGCGCCGTTCATCCTGGCGCCGTTCATCCTGGCGCCATTCATCCTGGCGCCATTCATCCGATTGCCCGCTTTGCCGTTCATGTCGCCACTGGCCGAGCCAGATGTCGCAAGCGGCATGGGCGCGGTATCAGCCGTCTTGGCCTGCCCACTGGCCTTGGCGATGGCCTCGACATTCGTCTGGAGATGCTGTGGTAGTGCCTGGGGCGGCGGCTCCTGCACCTGGATCTGCACGGGCGCGCGCAGAGCGAACTCAACGATCTGGCGCTCGACCTCGCGCTTGAACTCGTCGAAGGCCAGATAGGCCTCGCGCTTGAACTCAACGAGCGGATCACGCTGCGCCACACCACGCAGACCGATACCGCTGCGCATCACGTCCAAGTTGTCAATGTGCTCGCGCCAGATGGTATCGAGCACATGCAGTACGACCGCGCGCTCGAACTGGCGCATGTAGAAGTCGCCCGGCTCGATGGCCTTGTGCTCGGTGGCCGCTTCGATCACCGACTCCTCTTTCCGCGTGTAGGCGTCTTTCGCCAGTTGCGTCAGTTCGTCGGTGAGGGTCTCGCGCCTCAGGCTATTCAGGTTCTCAGGGAAGATCTCATCGGGAATCGCAATGCCCCACGTCTCGAACTGCTTGACCAAGGCATCCAAATCCCAATCTTCAGCGAGGTTGGCCGCGGTATGGGCGGTGACCAGCCGTTTGACCTCATGTTCCATCATCTCGATGATGCGCTCATGCATATTCGCGCGTTCGAGGACGGCGCAGCGATCGGTATAGACCACATCGCGCTGCGCGGCGATCACATCGTCATATTCGACCACATGCTTGCGGATATCGAAGTTGTAGGCTTCCACCTTGGTCTGGGCTTGCTCCAGCACGCCAGAGACCATCTTGCTCTCCAGTGGCACATCATCGTCCATGCCCATCCGGCTCATAAGCCCCGCGACGCGGTCCGAGCCGAAACGACGCATGAGATCATCTTCCAGCGAGACGAAGAAGCGCGACTCACCGGGGTCCCCCTGGCGCCCCGAACGGCCTCGCAACTGATTGTCAATGCGCCGCGACTCATGGCGCTCCGTGCCGATGATATACAGGCCACCAGCACTGACCACTTTCTCGCGGTCCTCATCACAGCGACGCTTGGCCTCTTCTAGCGCCTCGGCGCGATCTTCCGCCGTGGCGAATGCTGGATCAATCTCGCGCTCGCGCAGAATCTCCTCGACGAAACCGGCGGGATTGCCGCCGAGCACGATATCGGTGCCGCGGCCCGCCATGTTGGTGGCGATGGTGACCGAGCCGCTACGGCCCGCCTGCGCGATCACCGTCGCCTCGCGCGCGTGCTGCTTGGCGTTGAGCACATTGTGGCCAATGCCTTGCTGGTTGAGCAGTTCCGCCAGGCGCTCAGAGATCTCGACCGAGGTCGTGCCCACCAGCACTGGCTGCCCCGCCTCATGCCGCTCCTGAATCTCCGCGACCACCGCGTTAAACTTGCCCTCTTCCGAGCGGAAGATCAGGTCGGGCTGGTCATCGCGCCGGATAGGCTGGTTCGTCGGAATGACCATCACATCCAGTTTATAGATCTTGTTGAACTCCTCCGCCTCGGTCAGCGCTGTGCCCGTCATGCCCGCGAGCTTCTTATAGAGGCGGAAGTAGTTCTGGAAAGTGATGGTGGCCAGCGTGTGGTTCTCGCGCTGAATCTGGACGCCCTCTTTGGCCTCGATGGCCTGGTGCAGGCCCTCGCTATAGCGCCGCCCTATCAGCACGCGACCAGTGAACTCATCAACGATCAGCACCTCGCCATCGCGCACGAGATAGTCCTTGTCACGCTTGAAGAGCGCCTTCGCCTTGAGCG
>JADMIN010000847.1 GCA_015478575.1 Ktedonobacterales bacterium
ATGGCGAAGCGTTTCAGCACAGTGGCCTGCGCGCCGTGGTCCGCGAGGGCGCAGGCCGTCTCCAACCCCATGACGCCGCCGCCCACGACAATCACCTTGGTTTGAGTCATATCCTATCCTCTCGGCATGGCTTATTTGCGCCGATCACGCAAGCGCGCAAAGGCGGCGGCGATGGCCCGCGCCGCTTCCTGCAAGCCCGTCAACCGCGCCGCTGGGAGCCGTTCGCCGCCGTACCGCTCCGCTTCATAACCTGCGGTCAAATCTTCCACCGTGGTTTCCAGCGCGGCGTCACCAATCTCAGGCCGCACGCGATCTTGGAATTCGGCGGGCGTCTCATTGGGTTCGCGGGGCAGCTTGGCGCTAGCGCTGGCGCGCAGGAAAGCCTGGTAGGCGGCGCGGGCGCTGCCGGGCGCAGGCGCGTCGATGATCCCCAGCGCTGGCGCCGGTTGGGGCTGTGCCTGCCTGCTCCCGCGCAGATCCAGGTGCTCGCGTTCTTCCTCGTACTCACCTGCTTTCGTCATGCCCAGCGCTTTGCGCGTCCGCAGATAGATGATCAGTGTCAAAATCAGAAACACGATAGTCAGCGTGGCAATATAGATGCTCTGAACTTCATTCGCTGAAAGCGCTCCAGCGCCATTGGGGATGCTGTTCTGGTTGCCAGGGGCGCAAGGCGCTGTTGGAGTGCTGGTAGGCGTTGGCGTTGCGCCGGGTGTTTCCGTGGGCAAAACGCAGCCTTTGGGCGCCTGTGTGGTCGTCGGGCGCGGTGTGAATGGGGAGAGCGCTTCCACGATGGGCAAGGTGAGCCAGATGATGATCGTTGCCAGCGCGTCGGTGATGCGCCCCCAGATGGCCAGCCCTTCCGCGATAGCTTGTTGGTATGAGCCGCCATAGAATATGGCGGTGAGGACGAACACCAGGATCAGCGACGTGAGCGCCAGCCCCACCGTCACTAAGCGCCAGATCGCGACCGCGCGCCGCCCGCCCGCGCCGGTCTGCGACATCTGGGCGCGCACCTCGACCAGCCGCACCTGGCTCAGCGTGATCAAGCCCAAGAGGGTATACGCGGGCAAATAGAGGGCCAGCGCCTCGCTGAACGCCACCTCGTCACGCGCCGTCAGCAAGCCTAGGACAATCGCCACGATCAGCAGCGCGAAGAGCCGCAAAAAAGCGTTGCGCCGCGCGATATAATCGCCGCCATTTTGCGCCAGACTGCGGGCAAAGAGCCAGATCAGCATGCTCAGCACGATCATCCCAATGATCGCGTGCGGCGTTTCGGCATCCAGCGAGGCCAGCTCGCTGGAGGCGCGCACCCAACTCCAATCGTCGGGCGCATAGGTCGGAAAAACCTGCGTGCGGATCAGTGCT
>JADMIN010000848.1 GCA_015478575.1 Ktedonobacterales bacterium
GTGCCTGCTGGAGCGGGCGATGCGCTCCGAGGAGGCGATGCCGCACATCGAGTGCGAGTTCATCGTACCGGGGCAGCGCCAGGCCATGGGCAGCATCAGTGGTGCGCGTCCGACGAATCGCTTCATTGATTTTAGTCTGACACCGATGCCTGGCCTGGATGGGCGGCGCGTCTTGCTGGTTGGGCGCGACGTGACCGCGGCGCGCGCGATGGAGCAGATGAAGGCGCACTTTCTCGCGATGATCTCGCATGAGTTGCGGGCGCCGCTCCAGAGTATCAGCGGCTTCCTGGATCTCGTGCTCTCTGGTGAGGGCGGTGAGGTCACGCAGCCGCAGCAACACTTCTTGCGGCGGGCGCGGGCGGGCAGCGAGCACTTGACCTCACTGGTGGATGATCTGCTGCTGATCTCGCGCCGTGACGCGGGGCAATTCTCGCTCTATCTGAAAGAGACCGATCTGCTGCCAGTGGTGGAAGAGGCAGTCGAGCAGATGGAACTGCTGGCGAATGACGCGGGGGTTCGCCTCACGCTGGAGGTCTCGTCACCACTGCCGCGCGTGCGCGCTGATCGGCCGCGCATCACGCAGGTCTTGCGCAACCTCATCTCGAACGCCATCAAGTTCACGCCTGAGAGCGGAGAGGTGACGGTCGTGGCGGCGGCGGCGGCGGAGCATCTGGCGCTACGTGTGTGTGACACAGGCATGGGCATCGCGCCGGAGCATCAGGCCAGGATCTTCGAGCGCTTCTATCAGGTTGACACGACGGGGTCGCAGGGGCGCTTCCAAGGCCAAGGGCTTGGGCTGGCCATCGTGCGCATCATCGTGGAGGGGCACGGCGGCAAGATTCTGCTGGAGAGCGTGCCCGACCGTGGCAGTACCTTTACCGTGCTGTTGCCGGTCACGCGCGCGCCATCCTGAAGCGCCACGCCCATGGGCTGGGAAGGCCGACGCGCGGTGCCGCCGCGACAGCGCCAGCAGGATGCCAACGCCGGTCCCCCAGCCAGCGCCCCGCTCGCTACCGCACCGGCGTGGTGACGAGGATGTTGGTTTGTGGCCCGCCACTGACGTTGATCGAACCGCCGATAGGGTCGGGATTCACAGCATCCGCCGGAATAGTGTACGAGGTGCTCACAGTGCTATTGCTATCGAGCGGGAGGATGCGATCGAAGCCACAATCGTTGTTCGTGCAGGTGCCAGCTTGATTCAAGACCAAGAGGATACGAACCGAGGCCCCCGCATACTGTGGTGGCGCGACGACCGTGATCGTGCCGAGTGTGCCATGCACCTGTGGGCAGGGAGTCAGCGTATAGCTAATGCCGTTGCCGCTCCCACTACAGGCCGTCGGCGGACCGCCGGGATTGGTCGCGGT
>JADMIN010000849.1 GCA_015478575.1 Ktedonobacterales bacterium
GGCGAGGTGGATGAGGCGATGGGCTATGGCGGGGGGCGCATCGTGCTCGACTTCAACTATGCGTACAATCCGTCGTGCGCGTATGATGGCCGCTGGATTTGTCCACTGGCCCCCAACGAGAACCAGTTGCCGGTGGCCATTCGCGCGGGTGAGCGCGCGTATTCCGCGTATTCCGCGTATTCCGCGTGATGTGCTATTTCACTGCTCTGGCGGGCGGGCGGGCGAATCCGTCGGCACATTCGTAGAATCGGTGCGTCGGTGGAGCGGGAGTGTGGCGTGCGCTGATGGGTGAAGCGTTCGGTGAGAGATCTCGCATGCTCGCGCGCATTCGATCCGTCGCCACGGTATACTCTGCTGAGATGCGGCGTCGAGCCGATGGGGAATACCGCCTTCTGGTAGCCCTGGCGGGGTCATGGCATCGCGCATGCGATCTCTTGGATCGCGCGAAGGACCGTCGCGGGCGACGGTTGAGCAGGAAGAAGCAGAGCGATGAATCAATCACCGGTTCAGGGGACCGAGCAGACTGGACCTCAGAGAGGCGAGAAGCCCGCGGCGCTCCCCACACCGGCGGCCACAGCGCCGGATGCTGGCGACGAGGCGATGATAGGCTTTGGGGCGCTGGGGCTTGGACCCGCCTCGCTGCGCGCCATCGCCGATCTGGGCTATGGGGCGCCTACACCGATCCAGCAGCAAACTATTCCGCTGCTGCTCGCGGGACGCGACGTGATCGCGCAGGCGCCGACGGGCACGGGTAAGACGGCGGCCTATGGACTGCCGATCGTCGAGCGGCTGGATGAGAGTGTGCTGGCGCCTCAGGCGCTGATCGTGGTGCCGACGCGCGAGTTGGCGATTCAGGTGGCGGAGGCGATGCACGCGCTGGGCAAGCATCGCGAGTTGGTGGCGCTGCCCATCTATGGTGGCGCGCCTTACGAGCGGCAGTTTCGCGCGCTGGCGCGTGGGGTGCAGGTGGTGGTGGGCACGCCAGGTCGGCTGCTCGACCATCTGCGGCGGGAGACGCTCGCGCTGGGCACGGTGCGGGTGGTGGTGTTGGATGAGGCCGATGAGATGCTCGATATGGGCTTCATCGAGGATATCGAGACCATCTTGGCGGCATTGCCCAGCGAGCGGCAGAGCATGCTCTTCTCGGCGACGATTCCGTCGCGTGTCGCGCGGCTGGCGGCGCAATATCTGCGCGACGCGGAGCGGGTGAGCGTGGCGGCGCGCGAGGCGGTGGCCCCGCGGGTACGCCAGGTCTATTATGAGGTATCGGCGCCCGCGAAGATGGAGGCGCTGGCCCGCATCCTGGACTTGGAGGAGCCGGAGTCGGCGATCATCTTCGTGCGCACGCGCCGCGATGCCGACG
>JADMIN010000119.1 GCA_015478575.1 Ktedonobacterales bacterium
TGGTGCGTGCGCGCGTAGGTGACCGCCTGGATCTTGCCCTCGATGCCGCGGTGGCCGAAGCCGCCTGGCACGATGATGCCATCCGCCGCGGCCAGCCGTGGCTCATACTCTTCCCACGCGCTATCCAGCTTCTCGGAGTCTATCCAGTCAATCTGTACGTCCACGCCCTGCGCCCAGCCGGCGTGGTGCAGCGATTCGGCCACGGAAAGATAGGCGTCGTGCAAGCTGACGTACTTGCCCACCAGCGCGATGCGCACCACCGGTTTCTCCGCCTGAATTTGCGCCACCAACGCGCGCCACTCGGAAAGTTCCGGCGCGTGTGCTCGCTCTAGCCCCAGCGCGTCCACCAGATAGTCACCCAGGCCCGCGCTCTCCAGCATCAGTGGCACTTCGTAGATGCTGCTCGCCGTCTCCACGGGAATAACGGCACGACGCTGAATATTGCAGAAGAGGGCCACCTTGTCGCGGATCTCGTCGCTGACCACCACATCCGAGCGGCAGAGGATAACATCCGGCTGGATGCCGTGACGCAGCAACTCCTTGACGCTGTGCTGCGTGGGCTTGGTCTTCAGTTCCTTGGTCGCGCCGATATAGGGTAGGAGCGTCACATGCAGGTAGAGCACATCGGCGTGGCCAATATCATTGCGCAGTTGACGGATCGCCTCCAGAAACGGCTCGCTCTCAATATCGCCGACCGTGCCGCCGACCTCGACGATCACCACGTCGGCGCCGGTCTGCTGCGCCAGCGCATGCACGCGCGTCTTGATCTCGTTGGTGATATGCGGGACGACCTGGATTGTGCCACCAAGGTAGCCCCCGGCGCGCTCCTTGCCGATCACCGCGGCGTAGACTTGGCCGGTAGTGACGTTGCTGGCCTGACTCGCTGGCTCATCGGTGAAGCGCTCATAGTGGCCAAGGTCCAGGTCCGTCTCGGCGCCATCGTCGGTGACGAAGACCTCACCATGCTGATAGGGGGACATCGTTCCGGGGTCCACATTGATATACGGGTCGAGCTTCATAATCGCGATCGAAAGCCCGCGGCTCTTGAGCAGCCGCCCCAATGAGGCCACCGTGATGCCCTTGCCCACCGAAGACACCACGCCACCCGTCACAAACAGATACTTTGGCATGATTTCCCCTCCGCGCACGTTTCCCAGCGCGCCACGCGCCGCACAACACATTTCAGGCCACTGCCCCGCGCTTGCGCCACCGCCTCGTGGTGGCCCCTTCCCGCTCTGCTGGCACTTCCCAAAAGAGAGGGGCTGGGTTCCCCGCCTCCGGGCCCAGCCCCCTTTCCGTTCAGCCTCGATATTGTAGGAGCGCTACCTGCGTTTCCGGTGGCAGGCTCGCCTGTGTGACCGCGAGCTTCTGGAGCGGCTCTAGCGTCTCGACACCCATCTCGCGCAAGAACTTCTCGACCGGATCGAGCGCGGAGCCATTGGGCTTGTAGGCCGGCGTGGCATAGTGCATCGGCACGACGATGCGCGGCTCCAGTTGGGCGACCACCTGGGCGGCGACCTCCGCATTCAGCGCGTTGCCGCCCCCCACGGGAATGAGCAGCACATCCGCGCCGCTCAGCGCCTCTTGCGCGCGCTCATCGAGCGGCGCGCCCACGTCGCCGAGATGGCAGATATGCAGATCATCTATCGTGATGAGATACGCCGTGTTGCGGCCGAGCTTCGCGCCGCGCTCTTGGTCGTGGTAGGTCTGCACGCCGGTGATCAGCACTCCACTGATTTCATACTCGCCTGGTCCATCCACCACTCGTGGCTCGCCGCCCACCGCCTTGGCATGATTATGCCCCTCATGTTGGTGGCTAATGGTGACGATATCGGCGGTGATGCGAGAGAGGGAATAGCCCGTCGCGGGCGCGGGAGGGTCGGTGATCAGCGTGGCATCTTTGCCACGCAGGCGGAAGCAGGAGTGCCCCAGCCAGCTCAATTCCATGGTCGTCTTGCCCCTTGGTGGCCCCAGCAACACAAGTGGGCGGGGTGCATTCAGCGCATCCGCCGCAAGCCCCGCCCTTCGAAATAGTGTACCATACGCGGCTGCCCCCTACAAGGGCGTAGCCCATCTCGCGCATGCGGCCCGCCTGCCTCAGCCGAGGGGCCGCATGCGCCGCGGCACGAGGGCGCGCGGCGTCTTCCTACAGCGTCTTCCTACAGCGTCTTCCTACAGCGTCTTCCTACAGCGTCATCGCCATGGGCTGCTCTAGCAGGCGCTTGACCTCGCGCAGGAAGAGCGCCGCCTGCGCGCCATCAATCGCGCGGTGATCCACCGAGAGCGTGACCTTCATGCGGTCACGGATAACGACGTGGCCATCCTCCACCACCGGCGTCGGCACGATGGCCCCCACCGCCAAAATGGCGGACTCCGGTGGATTGATCACCGCCGTGAACTCCTCGACCTCATACATGCCCAGGTTGCTCACGCTGAAGGTGCCGCCTTGGAACTCCTCCGGCTTGAGCTTGCCCGCGTGGGCCGCCTCCACCAGCCGACGCGACTCACGGGCGATGGCCAGCGGGCCGCGCGTATCAGCGTCGCGCACCACTGGAACGATCAGCCCTTGCTCCAGCGCCACCGCGATGCCGATATTGATGTGTTTCTTGAGGAGCAGCCGCTCACCATCGAAGGAGACATTGATCGCTGGATGGCGCGTCAGGGCCACCGCTACCGCCTTCACGATCAGGTCAGTGAAACTGATCTTGATCGGCTGCGGCAGCGCCTCCGCATAGGCGTTGGCGCGCGCGCGGAACTCCGCGAGCGGTGTCGTATCAATGGCCATTGTCACATAGAAGTGCGGGGCCGCTTGCATGCTCTGTTGCAGGCGCCGGGCGATGGTCTTGCGCATCGCCGAGAGCGGCACCGCCTCCACCTCCTCGCCGGGGGTCACGGCGGCCACCACCGGCGGCGCGGGGATGGGAGCGGGCGGCGCCACTGGCCGTGGCGCGGCATGCCGCTGGGTCAGATAGGCCTCGACATTCTCGCGGAGAATGCGTCCACCAGGGCCGGTGCCCTGGATGCGCGCATAATCGAGCTGGTGCTCCTGAGCGATGCGCCGCGCGATGGGGCTGATGAAGGTGCGTCCGCCGGTCTCCGCCGCGGGGGCGAGGTGGCCATTGGGGGCCGGGGCGGCGTAGGCGCCCGCGCCGACGGGCTGTGGCGGTGGGGTGCTTGCGCTCGATACGGGTGGCTCGGCGCGCGTGTGGCCCGCCGCGGTGGCTGGCTGGGCGACGGCTTGCGGCGTCAGGTGGCGCGGCGCGGTCTCGGCCTGGTCATCCGGCTCAGGGGCCGTGCGCCGCGCTCCGCCATCAGCATACTCGGCGGGCAGCGGCTCATCGGGTGCGCCGACCAGCGCGATAGGCGCGCCAACCGGCACCGATTGGCCGACGGCCACGAGGATCTTGCGCAGCGTGCCAGCGGCAAAGGACTCGGCCTCGATGTTGACCTTCTCGGTCTCGATCTCGGCAAGCGCCTCGCCCTTCTCAACGAGATCACCTTCACGCTTGTGCCAACTGAGGATCTTGCCCTCTTCCATGGTATCGCCCATTTTGGGCATCACGACCGTTTGCACGCGAGATCGTCCTTCCTCATGAGCGCACGCCGGCGCGCGCTGGCACAACCGCCTTGACGGCGGCGACGACATCGCTGTGCGAGGGCAGCGCCGCGCGCTCTAGCACCTTGGAGTATGGCATCGGCACATCCTTGCCGGTCACGTGGCCGATGGGCGCGTCCAGCCAGTCGAAGGCGTACTCATAGATGAGCGCGGCGATCCCCTGGCCCGTGCCGTAATACTTCCAGCCTTCCTCGGCGATGACCGCGCGGTTGGTCTTGCGGATCGAATCGAGCACGAGGTCCAGATCAATGGGGCGAATGCAGCGCAGGTCCAGCACCTCGGCCTCGATGCCCTCCCGCGCTAGCTCTTCCGCCGCCTGCATGCAGATATGCACCATGCGCGAGAATGTCACCAGCGTGATGTCGCGGCCCTCGCGCTTGATCTCGCCGCGGTCCAGCGGGATGGTGTATTCGACGCCCTCGTCAGGCACCTCGCCCTTCACGCTGTAGAGCAGCTCATGCTCGACGAAGAGCACCGGGTCATCGTCGCGGATGGCGGACTTGAGCATGCCCTTGGCATCGTAGGGGGTGGCGGGCATCACGACCTTCAGGCCAGGGATGTGCGCGTACCAGCTCTCGAAGAACTGTGAGTGCTGCGCGCCACGCTGGGCGCCGCCCCCGCCTGGCATGCGGATCACGAGCGGCATCGTGGGCTGCCCGCCAAACATGTAGCGGAACTTGGCCGCGCTGTTGACGATTAGGTCGCTGGCAAGCAGGCTAAAGTTCATCGTCATCAACTCGGCGATGGGCCGCAGTCCACCGAGCGCCGATCCGACGGCCGTGCCAATGATGACCTCCTCGGCAAGGGGCGTATCTCGCACGCGCTTCTCACCGAATTCCTCGATCAGGCCCTTGGTGACGGAGTAGGTGCCGCCGTATCCGGCGATGTCCTCACCCAAAATGTAGACGCGCCCGTCTCGCCGCATCTCGTCGCGGATGGCCTCACGCAGCGCGTCACGATAAGTAATGGTCCGCATGGCTCGTCTTCTCTCTTTATCCCGTTCTCGCGGCATGGTAGCAGATGCCGCCCTTCACCCACGCGCGGTGGGGCAGGTGGGCCAGGTCACTCGCGCGGAGTGCTCGGCTTGGTGCGCCAGGCGATGGCGCCGCGCCCATCCACCGTCACGTCGTGATACAGCTCATCCTCCGACGGCATCGGGCTTTCCTCAGCGAAGCGCGCGCACTCTTCCACCAGCGCGTCCGCCTTCTCGTTGTGGGCGCGGATCTCCTCGTCGCGGATGAGGCCTTGCTCCTTGAGCTTCCGCTCGAAGAGGGCGATGGGGTCGCGTGTCGTGCGCCACTGCTTCTCCTCGTCGCGCGTGCGATAGGCGGCGGGATCCGCCATCGAGTGGCCGCGGAAGCGGTAGGTGACCGATTCGATCAGTGTCGGGCCGTTGCCGCTGACCGCGCGCTCGCGCGCCTGGAGCATCGCCTCGCGCACCTCGAAGACATCCATGCCATCCACCCGCGCGTAGGGCATGCCATACGCGGCGGCGCGCGGCTCCAGCGAGGAGACTGACCACGCCTTGTGAACGGCCATGCCCATCGAGTACTGGTTATTCTCGCAATAGAAGACGACGGGCAGTTTCCAGAGCGCGCAGAGGTTCAGCGCCTCATGGAACGCGCCCTCATCCACCGCGCCGTCACCGAAGAACGCCACGGCCACGCGCCGCTCCTCTAGATATTGGATGGAGAACCCGAGGCCGGTGGCGATGGGAAGCTGCGCGCCGACGATGGCCTGGCCACCGATGAGGTGGTGCTCGCTGCTATACATGTGCATCGAGCCACCTTTGCCCTTGCTGCACCCTGTCGCCTTGCCAAACAGCTCCGCCATAACCTGCCTGGGGTCGAGGCCCTTCAGGATGGCATGCCCATGCTCACGGTAGCTGCTGACAATATAATCTTCCGGTCGCAGCGCCGAGATGGCGCCCATGCCGCTGGCCTCCTGGCCGATGTAGAGGTGCAGAAAGCCACCGATCTTGCCCAGGGTGTATTCCTCGGCGGCCTTCTCCTCAAAACGCCGAATGAGCACCATCTCGTAGTGCATCGTGAGCAGTTGCTCGCGGCTCAATCCGGCCACTGCCACATCCCGAATGGCCATGCTGTCTGTCTCCTCCCCGTCCAGCGGACGGGATGCGCGTCGCCTGGACGCGGATGTCGCGCGGCGATTGGCCAGCGCGCCCCGCCGCTCTTCGGCGGAGTCTGACGCGGCATTCCGCGCCGTGAAGCTCTTCCCCATGACGATATCGCCGCTGAGGGCATCTCCCCTCAGTTTCGCTTCATCCTCGACCCCCATTGCCTTTGCCTCCACACAAGACGAGTGGCTCATCTCCCACGGCCACGTCACCAGGGAAGGGGGGCCTGCTCTTTTGACGCGCGGCGGCGCCAGCGGTATCATGCCGACAGGCGCGCGGGCGCGCGGCATCCGCGACGCGCGCCAGACGAAAGCCCCTGGTGAGAGGAAGCGTTGCGCCATGACCTATGTCATCTGCCAGCCCTGCATCGGCGTGAAGGATGCCTCCTGTGTGGATGTCTGCCCGGTGGATTGCATCCACGCCCGCGAGGAGGACGAGCAGTACGCTATTGACCCTGACGAGTGCATTGACTGTGGCGCCTGTGAGCCAGCCTGCCCCGTAACCGCCATCTTCGAGGAAAGCGCGGTGCCCGCCGAGTGGCGCCGGTTCATCAGCCTCAACGCGGCGTACTTTGGCCGCCAATGAGCGCGCCTCGCGCCCTCGAACGCGCCGACACGCGCGCATGCGCCGCACGCCTGATGGTGCGTACGACTCACGTGGCCCCGCCTATTTCCCCCAACAAAAAGCCCGACCTCCGCGGAAGTCGGGCCTCATCGCTCGGCTTGTGGATCGCCCCGGTATTCGGCGTTCGACGACGCTGCCAGCGCCGAGTGCGCTGTAGCTGTACTGATGCCCACGCGCTGTGTGCGCGAGCGTTGTTCAGGTGCGATTGAGACGGCTATTGAGACGGCACCAGCGGCATTACTGGCTGGCGGGGATGGATGCCCCGATCACCGAGACGAGGCAGAAGACGATGACGAAGCCGATCGTCATGCGGAAGAGCAGGCGATCAATGCCCCGCCGCGTCTTGAAGACCGTGCCCGTGCCACCGAAGACGCTGCCCAGCCCGGCGCCGCGCGCCTGGAACAGGATCGAGACCGTCAGCGCGATGCCCAAAATGATCTGGATAATCTGAAAGTACGTCCGATAAGGAGTCAAGAAGCCCACGTCACCGCCCTCGTTTCCGCTGCTCTTCTCGCGCGCTCTTCTCGCGGGCACGCCGCCCAGAGGCAGGATACCCCGGCTCATGTGGCCGCATTGGCTGCTATCGCTGGCGCCATCTCTCTGATGCCATCTGTATCGAGCGAGTCAGGCACACCGCCGGTTACGGGGCGTGCTATCTCTGCCATCATACCATCGCTCCCAACAACGCGCAACTCGCTACCACTTTTTTGGGGGGACTTGTGAAGTATCGAGGGGCAAGAGAGACAGTTTCCTTCCGCTGGGAAGAGCGCAGGGGCACCCACCAGCGTCTGCTAGAAGAAGG
>JADMIN010000850.1 GCA_015478575.1 Ktedonobacterales bacterium
ACCCGTTCCCATCCCGAACACGGTCGTTAAGCCCTCCAGCCCCGACGATACTGCAGGGGAAGCCCTGTGGGACAATAGGACGTTGCCGGCTCCTCCGCGCGCATGGCGCTTTTTGTGGCCCGGAACCTTATGGCTCCGGGCCACTTTTTGCCTCTGCCGATGGGAATGCATCCGCCTGACGCGCTGAAGAGGAGCGTGCGCTGTGTCTGAGCGCGAGCACCTGACGCGCCCGCGGGCAGCCGAGCGGCTATGTTGGCGGGAAGCGCTGCGAACGCGGGGCGCGCGTTGGGTATGGCTATGCCGCGCCGCGATTGACGAGGTAGATGCCGACCAGAGCCACCGCCCCTCCCACGAGTTGGTGTGGGGCCAGTGGCTCGCCAAGCAGCGGCACCGCCAGCAGCGCGGTGAGGATGGGCTGGCCCAACAGGGTCACTGAGACGACCGCGGCGGAGAGGTTGCCGAGCGCGTAGTTGATGGCCAGCCAGCCGCCGACCTGTGAGATGAGGCCTAGCGCCAGTAGCGCGAGATACGCTCGACCTGAGAATCCGACCATTGGCCGCTGAGTCGCGAGGTTGAAGGCGAGGAGCGGGATCAGCCCGCCGACACCCGCCAGCCAGAGGGAGGGCAACGTATGCAGGCGCGTGCGCACCCGTTGCGTGGCGAGCAGGAAGAGTGCGTAGAAGACGCCCGCGCCCGCGGCGAGTAGGTCGCCGCTCCCCACTGTCGCGCGTCCAAGCACTTCCTGCCCCGTGACCACCATCATGCCCGCCAGTGCCACCACCAGCCCGATCCAATACAAGGTGCCCAGTCGCTCGCGGAAGAGGAGCAGTGCTCCCAGACCCACGAAGATCGGCGCGTCGTTGTCGAGCAGGGTCGCGTTGGCGACAGAGGTCAGAGAGAGGGAGGTATTCCAGATGCCTAGATCGAGCGCGAGAAAGATTCCCGCCGCCGCTGCCCAGAGCCAGAGGCGCGTATCGCGCTCCACCCGCTCTTGTCGTACCTGGCGGCTGAATGGGATGCCCAGCGCCAGCACGGTGATCAGCATACGGTAGAAGGCGGAGACGGTGCCCGGCACGCCCGACCAGCGCGTGAAGATGGGGGAGAAGCCGACACAGCCGATGCCGAGGAGTAGCACGAGAGAGACGCGCGCGCGCGAGGCCCGCGCCACAGCGTTTGGCAGGTCGCGAGGCTGACGCGCTGGGGAGGTCATGGCCGCGCGTCCTCGAGGGGGGTGTTGGCCTCGGCTGGGGTGCCGCCGCTAGGAAGCGCTGTGACGGGGACGGCAGGTGCGCTGCCTGCCCCGCCGCGCCGCCGAAACAGCCCTGAGAGCGTGCCATTGGTGATCATCGTGCCGAGC
>JADMIN010000120.1 GCA_015478575.1 Ktedonobacterales bacterium
GCCTCCAGTTCATCCGCCCGCGACGCCTCCAGCAGCGCCCGCCGCACACTGTCCGCGCCCAGCCACGCCACCACCGCCGTCAACCCCTGGATCAGCACCGCGATGGCCACCACATCGTAAGACGAGCCGAGCGAAAAATGGTAGACGCCATCCCAGTATTGCTGCAAGGGTGGCGTCTTGGGCAGGATGACGAGCGAGATCGCCGTGTAGGCCACCGTCAGCCCCGCGACGATGAACGGCCCACGTCGGCTCAGCAGCACACCAGAGAGCAGAATGGGAATGGCGAAGAGATCATAGAGACGCAGATCGCCAAGGTCCACCCCCGTCTGGCTGTGCGCCTTCCCCACGATATCCCAGGCAATCCCCAGCACAATCCCGCCCAACAGCACATACCCCGCCGCGCCCATCAACTGAAAGCGGTTCAGGAAGTATGCGATGACCGTCCCCACCAGCCCAATCAACAGCGCGACCAGCGAGACAATATCGAAGCTCGGCACCAGCGCGCTGGGAATGAGCAGCACCACCGGCACCAGCACCCCCAGGGTGACGATCCGCACCAGACGCCCACGCCGCCGCCGATCATGCGCGCGCACCACCTCCAGCGCCGAAGGCGACGCGGCCACGCGCCCTGGCGCGGCGGCGCCAGCGTAGGCGGGCATGTTATAGCCCATGCGGGGATTCTGTCTGCCATCCCACATCGGTCTTCTCCTGCCGCGCAATGGCGGAAACAGGCGTGGCGCGCGTCTCTCGCGCACCGCCACGCTCAGGCTGGCCCACATCAAACGAGAAGGTGCCAGGGGCCATCGTATCATATTCGTCTAGCACTCCGAAGATCCGCCCTCGCTCATCATCCGCTCCCAAAGCACAGCGGCGCATCCCTTGACCACATGCCCGCTGGCGCATACAATCGCCGGAGGATACGCCCCACCCACAGAGGCGCGTCCCCTCCCCGGCAAAGGAGACCCGCATGACACCTCACGGCAGCGCTCGCACACCCCTGCTCCTCGCGGTGGATATCAGCAACACAGGCATCAAGTTTGGCCTCTATCCCCACGACGGCGACACCCTGCGCGCGCGCTGGCGCATCGCCACCGTGCGCGAGAAGACCGCCGATGAGTACGCGATGCTGCTCTCCGAGTTGATGCGCCACAGTGGCCTGCGCTTAGAAGACATCGCCGACACCATCATCTCCAGCGTCGTGCCACAGCTTACCCCCGTCTTCACCGATCTGGCGACCCAGTATCTGGGTCGCGAGCCGATCGTCGTCAGCCATACGATGGACCTGGGCCTTCGGCTCTTGGTGGATAATCCCTGGGAGACCGGCGCCGATCGCATGATCAGTGCGCTCGCCGCCCACCGCCTCTACGGCGGCCCCGCCATCGTCATCCAGTTCGGCACGGCCACCAGCTTCGATTGCGTCTCAGCCGAGGGCGACTTCCTGGGCGGAGCCATCGCCCCAGGGCTGGGCATCTCAGCGGAGGCGCTCGCCCGCGCGGGCGCGCGGCTCTTCCAAGTTGAACTGACGCCACCACCCGCCGCCATTGGCAAGAACACCGCCCACACCATGCAATCGGGTATCGTCTTCGGTCATGTTGGGCTGGTGGAGGGACTGGTGGCGCGGCTGCGCGCCGAGCTGCCTGGGGGCGGCACGAGCACCCGCGTGGTGGCGCATGGGGGCCTGGCGGACCTGGTGGCTGGCGTCACCTCGTGCATTGATATCGTAGATGCGCATCTCATCCTGCGTGGCCTGCGCCTCGCCTACGACCGCCTTCGCGCGCAGCGAGAAACCTGAAACTGACCACCTGAAGCCGACCACCTGAAATAGCGCCGCGCGACCTCGTGCCGCCGGTCATTTGGAAGCGACAACAACGATGAGTGAGATACGACCGGTTCAGCGCCTACCAGTGACGCCCGGCGCGATATCTGATGTCCGCCTGCCGTTGGATGTCGCGCTCTCGCCCGATGGGCAGCGCGCGGCCTTCGTCCTCTACGAGTGGGTGGCTGGCCGGCCCAAGCGCCGCGCGCGCATCTGGGTCGTCGAGACCGCCGGAAGTCAGACCGCCGGAAGTCAGACCGCCAGTCCGGAGTTGCCAGGCGACGCGGCGCGCCCTTTCACGAGCGCCGCCACGGGCAGCGACACCAGCCCTCGCTGGTCTCCTGATGGCTCACGGCTCGCCTTCCTCTCGACCCGCGAGAGCGAGGAGGGCAAAGAGAAAGCCCAACTCTATGTGATGTCCGCCAGCGGCGGCCCCGCCAGGCGCCTCTGCGACGTGCCCAACGGGGCGAGCGATCCAGCCTGGTCGCCCGATGGCACCCGCATCGCCTTTACCTCGCCCGAAGGCCCAGAGCCAGAGCGCGACCCGATCATCGTCGGCCCCGCACGCCACCGCCGCCTCTGGAGTATCGCCGCCGATGGCGATACGCCCGAACCGATCACGCCTCCCAACATCACCGTCTGGGAGTACGCCTGGTCGCCCGACGGCAAGCACATCGCCGCGTACTACTCCACCGGCCCCGATGAGACACACTGGTATCGTGGGCAGATCGGCATCGTCGCGGCCAGCGGTGGTGCGCCGCGCCAGATAACCCACCTCACGCGCCAGGCTGGCGCGCTGGCGTGGTCGCCCGATGGCGCGCGCATTGCCTACGTTTCTGGCGAATGGAGCGACCGCGGCCTCGTGGGCGGTGACCTCTTCATCATTCCAGCCGAGGGCGGCGAGGCACGCAACCTGACGCCGGGCATCGAGGTCAGTGTGAGTTGGGCGCACTGGTTTCCCGATGGCCTTCGCCTACTCTACGCCGCGTGGGACGGCGTCACGCACCAGGTCGGCGTCATCAGGGAAGACACTGGCGAACGGATGCCGCTCGCACGGGATTTCCGCCTGGGCGAGCGTGAGTGGCCGCGCCTCTCCACGACATCCGACCGGCAGCTCATCGCGGTGACCCACTCCGACCAGCGGTATCCGCCGGATGTCTGGCTGGGCGAGCTGGCGCGTAAGAGCCGCGTGCCCAGCGCCATCACGTGGCGCCGCCTCACCCGCCTCAACCCCATTGCCGAGGAGACGCTGGCCATTGCGCCTAGCGAACGCATCACCTATGAAGGCGCCGATGACTGGCGCATCGAGGCGCTCTTCACTCCACCACGACCGCACTCCCCCCACCAGGGCAAGGCCAACGAAAGACTCGCCCCACCGCCGCTGGTGGTCAATGTCCATGGCGGGCCGACCTCCGCCTGGCAGGATGATTGGGGCGGGGGGCTGTTTACCCAACTGCTGGCGGCTCATGGCTTTGCCGTGCTGCGGCCCAACGTGCGGGGCAGCATGGGACGCGGTGTGGCTTTTGCCGATGCCGTGCTGGGTGATATGGGGGGCAAGGACTTGGAGGATGTGCTGGCTGGCGTGGATGATCTGGCGCGGCGTGGGCTGGTGGATGGGACGCGGGTGGGCATCTGTGGCTGGAGCTACGGCGGCTTTCTTGTCGCCTGGGCCATCAGCCAAACCAACCGCTTCAAAGCGGCGGTGATGGGTGCCGGGATCTGCGACTACCACAGCTTCCACGCGCAATCAAACATTCCCGACTGGGATATGCGCTTCGTCGGCGCAGACCCGCTGGAACGCCCAGCCGCCTATCGCGAGCGCTCGGCCATTACCCACGCGGCGCGCATTACCACGCCAACACTGATCGTCCATGGTGAGCGGGATGAGTGTGTACCGGTCAACCAGGCATATGCCTTCTACCGCGCCCTCAGTGAGCGCGAGAGACCAGTGGAGCTGGCGGTCTACCCCCGCGAGGGCCACGGCTTCACCGAGCGCGACCACCTGCTCGACCTGGAGCGCCGTGTGCTGCGCTGGTTCGAGACCCATCTCTAGGAGGATCGAGTCGATAGGTGCGGGGCGCGCCGCTGGATTTCCGGTGTGTGACGTGCGCACGCGCTGCCCCGTCTGATGAGAGATGAGGACAGAAGCGCCCATGCGCCCTGCCCTCATGGCCTGCGTTGTGCTGGCAATGGCGCCATGACATGGAAGACGCGGATGCGAGACAAAGGGGATACCCTACTCGCCTGACGATGCGCTCCTCACGCGGCGCATTGATCTGTATGCCGATGCCCTGCCCGCGCGTAAGGCGCTGGGAGAGAGAAAGGATACGCGAGGCAGTGACGAACGAGGAACCAGCACAGATGCCACGAGACGCCCATGGCCTCAATGGTCAGGGTGCTGGACGGCCCACTACGGCCCGCCGCACGCGCGCCCCCGCTCCGCGGCAGCCGCGACCAAAGAAGGCGCCCACGGGTAAGCTGGATGTGAGTGGCCTCTTGACATCCGCCTCATCCAGTGCGGACACCGCCGACGCGGAACGTGCCACCAAGAGGCTTATGGAGACGGTGGGTGCGATAGAGGCGCCGGCGCCGCTGGCCCCCGAGGACGCTGAGAACGCGACGCGCCCTCACGAGGCCGTGCCCACACCAGAGCCAGCCCCCGCGGGCCACGCGCCACGGCGCGGCGGCATCTCACCAGAGAACACCGTCTTTGTCTCGCTCTGTTTTGAGGGACCTGATATCTACTCCACCGCGGGTGGGCTGGGCACGCGCGTGGCCGAGTTCACCGAGACGCTGGCACACCTTGGCTATGAGACCCATCTGATCTTCGTCGGCGACCCAAACAAACCTGCCGAGGAGGTACTCGCCAACGGGAAGCTGCATCTGAAACGCTGGAGTCAATGGATCAGCCACTACTATCCCAACGGCGTCTATGACGGTGAGGAACACAAACTCTACGACTACAATGAGAGTGTGCCCTACCACGTCTACAATGAGATCGCGCGGCCAGCCATCGAGCAAGGCAAAATTGTCGTCATCATTGGCGAGGATTGGCACACCGCCGAGGCGATTAGCCGCACCTCCGACCTGCTGCACTGGCACAACCTGCGCCATCGCTGCATTCTGATGTGGAATTGCAACAGCCTCATGTCGTTGCACCGCATCAACTGGGGACGACTGAACTTTACTTCGACCATCACCACCGTCAGCCGCTACATGAAGCACAAACTCTGGGAGCAGGGGGTCAATCCACTCGTGATTCCCAACGGCATTCCCAGCCGCTACCTAGAGGGGGTGGATGAGGCCGCGGTGCGTGCCGTGCGCGAAGCGGCGCTGCGTGGCGACCCAGAGCGGCTCTTCCTCTTCAAAATCGGGCGCTTTGATCCAGACAAGCGCTGGCTCATGGCGGTGGAGGCGGCGGCACGGCTGAAGTATAGCGGCCACGCCGCGGCGATGGTCATCCGTGGCGGCATCGAGCCGCACGGTGGCGAGGTCGTGAGCCGGGCGCGGCACCTAGGCTTGCGCGTCAAGGATATCGAGGCGCAACGCCCGACCGTGGCGGAGTGCGTCACCCTACTGCGCGACGCGGGCGAGGCGGATATCTACAACCTACGTTTCTTTGTGCCTGAAGAGTTCGTGCGCCTGTGCTATGCGGGGGCCGATGCCGTGCTGGCCAACAGCGGCCACGAGCCTTTCGGCCTGGTGGGGCTGGAGGTGATGGCCGCGGGCGGCATCGCCTTCACCGGCTCAACGGGAGAGGACTACGCGCTCTCCTTCGAGAATGCGGTGGCCCTGGAGACTGAGGACCCAGAAGAGATTGTTGGCTATCTGCTCCATCTCACCCAGCATCCCGACGAGCGGGAGAAAATCCGCACCGCTGGCCGCGAGACCGCGGCGGAATTCACCTGGGAAGAGGCGATTGACAACCTGAGTGGGAAGCTGGGCTATCTGGCACGAAAGCAAAGCATCGTCTTTGAATAGGGGGCGCGGTTCATGGCGACCGAGATCGTGATCTACACGGTGGTCCACCAGCCGCGCCGGATCAAGCTGCCCGCGCAGCCGATCCCCGCGGGCGCGAGCGTGGAGGATATCGTGCGCTGCGTCTTTGACGAGCGCATGAACGAACGCTACTTCCGCAAGGTGGCGAATACCTGTTATTACCCAGCCACAGAGCTATTCTCGCGGCTGGTGCGCGACGGGATGAAGTTGGCTATCGGTTTCTCCGTCTCGTTTCTCCGCCAGGCGGAGCAGTGGGATCCCGCGCTGCTCAGGCGCTTCCAAGAACTGGTCGCGCATCCGAATGTGGAGTTGATCGGCGTCGAGCCGTACCATAGCTTCGTGTTCCTGCTCGATATGCCCCTCTTTATCCAGCGCATGCACTGGATGCGTAGCGAGTTACACCACTATTTCGGTACCTATCCGCGCGTCACCGACACGACCGAGATGTGCATGTCGGCCTCGATCTACGATGCGCTGGAAGTGGCGGGCTTCGATGGTGCCGTGATGGATGGCCGTCCCTGGGTGATGGGCTGGCGCGAGCCGACGCGCGTCTATCACTATGGCGGGCGGCCCGGCCTCTTCTGCCGCCACCTCGATCTCAGCGACGACGTGGGCTACCGCTTCTCGAACCGCACCTGGGATGGCTTTCCGCTCTACGCCGAGCGTTATGCGCACTGGCTGCGCGAGACCTGGGGAGATTTCGTCTTCATTGGCTGGGATTTCGAGACCTTTGGCGAGCACCACCGGCGTGATAGTGGCATCTTCGAGTTCATGGAACGGCTGCCCCACGAACTGGCGCATCGCGGTGCCGGTTTTCTGACGCCGAGCGAGGCGCTCTCGCGCTTCCGTGGCCGTGGTGCGCACCTGCCCTTGCCGACCTTCCCCACCACCTGGGCAGGGAGCGGCGGCATGGAGTTCTTCCTTGGCAACGCAGCTCAGCAGGCCGTCTTTCAATTGATGATCCATACGCTCGGCGTGGCGCGGCTGACGGGCGATCCAGACTTGCTGGATCTGGCGCTGTGGCTGGCGCAGTCCGATAATCTGCACCTGATTCAGTGGTTCGGGCGTTCAGGGCCAGAAGCGGAGGTCTCGGCCTATTTCACGCCGCGTGAGTGGTGGGAGATCGGGCCGCATGGCATCATTGCGGAGCAGCAGCAGGTCTACAAGAATGTGATCACAGCCATGCGGCCGCACCTCCCCACCCGCAAGCACCCGCCCCTGCTCATTCCCGAACCGCGGGAGCCGCGTGCGCTTCAGCCGATGGGCATTGAGGGGCGGTATTAGCACGGGAATGTGGCGTCGGGCATTGGCTGGTGGATCCTACTC
>JADMIN010000121.1 GCA_015478575.1 Ktedonobacterales bacterium
ACCACCACCATCCTAGCGAAGACCTGCACCAATACCGGAAGTTGGGTACAAGTCTCCGCGGGCGTGACGGCGGGCCACTCCGTGACGCTGACCTTGATCAGCCACGACGACAACTATGCGGGCGACGCGGCCTACACGCTCTACGACGACGTCAAAGTCAGCTAGCGTCATAGGGCTTTCCGCGGCAACGCGGGGAAAAGGGATGGCCTTACGAGGCCATCCCTTCTTCTTGTGTCTCACGCCCCTTTCCGCCTGTGTCGGTGGGCGGTGGTTAGGCGACGCTGAATTGGGCGCTGAAGAGCGGTGTGTCGGAACCGGAGGGGTTCGAGCGATAGCCCAGCGCCACTCGATAGGTGCCGGTGGGCCAGGCGAGAGCGCCGGGCTTGCCGGGCGGCTGGATCTGCTGTGTGAGGGTCGCCCCCGCCGCGATGGGAATCAGGCGTGTCGCGCTCTTCAGTTGACACAGCTTCTGTGGCTGCCACGTCTGCCCATTCAGGTACTCAACGACCACGACCGTGCAATCTGACTGGTGATCCGCCGCGAGAATGCCCGATGAGAGGCCGTTGGCGATGGTCACGGATACCGTCTCGCTCGCCTGATAGCGCGATTTGCTCGTGACAAGCGTCACCTGGCCTGGCGTCACGCCGCCCGCACCGCCACTAGACGCTCCCGTGACGCCACACCCCGCCAAGAACATGATGCCCAAAGCGAGTCCAATGGTCGCCTGACACGAGGGCGACCAGCCGCATACGTGCCACCTGCGTTGCGCGAACATCCGCATCTGTCTGCCCCCTTGTTGAACTGTTGTGCGACTATTCCCAAGCTCCCAGGGTGTGCTGGCGATTTCCGCGCGGCTGTGGCGGCGCGCCTAGAGAACGCTCCTAAGTGGCACGGTGTCAGTGCCGCTGTCCGCGCGGCTTCTGCTATTTCCGCGCTGTATCGGGGACAGCACGGAAGGCACGAGGATACAAGCGCCTGCCTCGCCCAATACGACGCTCCCTCTCGCGGGAAAGTTCCCCCCAGGTAGAGCAACGGCCTCAGGCGGTCACGCGCGCGCTTCAGCGGACAAGCGAACGAAGCGCTCAGCCCTCCAGTAAGAGCGTTTCGGCATCCTCTAGCAACTCTTTCACGCGCACGAGAAAGCTGACCGCCTCTTTGCCGTCAATGATGCGATGGTCATAGGAGACGGCAAGGTACATCATCGGGTGGATGACGACCTGGCCGTTGAGGGCGATGGGCCGCTCCTCGATCTTGTGCATGCCTAGGATGCCCACCTGCGGTGTGTTGAGGATGGGCGTGGAGAGTAGCGAGCCGAACGTCCCGCCGTTGGTGATGGTGAACGTTCCCCCTTGCAACTCCTCCAGCGTCAGCGTATTCTGGCGCGCCTTCTCGGCCAGCGCCGCGATCCGCCGCTCGATCTCGGCGAAGGTCAGCCGGTCAGCGTCGCGCAGCACCGGCACGACTAACCCCTCATCCAGACCCACCGCGATGCCAATGTCGTAATAGCGCTTGATGACCAACTCATCCCCTTGCAGCTCGGCGTTGAGCCGTGGATAGGCCTTGAGCGCGCCGATGACCGCGCGAGTGAAGAACGACATATAGCCCAGCCCGACGCCGTGCCGCTCCTTGAAGGCCTGGCGGCGGCGCCCGCGCAACTCCATGATGGCGCTCATATCCACTTCGTTGAAGGTGGTGAGGATGG
This sequence comes from Ktedonobacterales bacterium, assembly GCA_015478575.1. GTDB lineage: Bacteria > Chloroflexota > Ktedonobacteria > Ktedonobacterales > JADMIN01 > JADMIN01. The sequence goes on from JADMIN010000121.1 coordinate 1,703, forward strand.
CGGCGGTGCGCTGCGCTTCTACCAGCCGCCGCGCGATGGTGAGCCGCCGACGCGAGAGGCGCACGCGCTCCTCAGCACGCGGCGGCGCGGGAACTGGGCGCGCCGCGACGGGGGCCGCCGAAGACGCTGGCGCGGGGGCGGCAGGCGTCGGTGAAGCGACGGGCGGGCGCGCACTTGGTTGGGCGGCGACGGGCGTGGATGGTGGTGTGGATGGTGGTGTGGATATCGTGCCATTCTCAGCCCGCTGGCCCTCCAGGTAGGTGCTGATGTCGCTCTGGGTGATGCGCCCGCCGGGTCCGGTGCCCCTGACCTGATGTGGGTCAATACCCCGCTCCTCGGCCATGCGCCGGGCAAGCGGAGTTACGCGGTCGGGCGCGGCTGGCGGAGCCTGCGGCGGTGGCGCGGGGGTCGCCGACGCGGTCGCGGGAGGATCGGCGGCGGCCACGGTGGCGTGTGTCGCCGACGCTTCGCCGACAATCGCCAGCGTCTCGCCGCTCCCTACGGTCTCGCCCTCGCCCTTGACGATGGTGGCGAGCACACCCGCACTGGGCGCTGCCACCTCCATATTGACCTTCTCCGTCTCAAGCTCCACCACGATCTCGCCCTGCGCGACCGCGTCACCCTCGTGCTTGAGCCAGTGGCCCACAGTGGCCTCGACGATGGATTCGCCCAGCGTCGGCACCACAATCTCATTCGGCATGTTGCCCCCCTTGTCGCCCCATGCGGACCGCGCGCGTATCGGCGAAGGCGGCCTCCAGAATTCGCGCTTGTTCTGTGGCATGGATCTCGGCTGATCCTTCCGCCGTGCTGGCGCGCTCCGGGCGGCCCAGATAGCGTAGCCGCCCTCGCGCAGGCAGCAGCGCGCGCAGACACGGCGCCAGGTAGTGCCATGCGCCCATGTTGCGCGGCTCCTCCTGGAGCCAGACCAGCTCGCGCAGGTGGGGATAGCGAGCGATGACGTGGCGCAGCGCCTCTTCCGGGAAGGGATACAACTGCTCGACACGCGCGACGGCGATCCGCTCCAGCGCCCCCTCCGACCCCGCACCCGCCGCGTCGCGGGCGGTATCGAGATCCACCGCCACCTTGCCGCTGCAGAGAATCAGCCGCTCCACACCCTCCCGCCGCGCCGCGGCCCCCGCGTCATCCAGCACGGGCTGGAAGCGCCCCTCGGCCAACTCGCGTAGACGAGAGCCCGCGCGCGGATGGCGCAAGAGGCTCTTGGGCGTCAGCACAATCAGGGGGCGCGGCGCGGTGCGCAGCAGCGCGGCATGCAGCCGCAGCAAGGAGAAATATTGCGCGGCGGTCGTGCAGTTGACAATGCGTAGGTTGTCTTCGGCGGCCAACTGGAGGTAGCGCTCGACGCGCCCACTGGAATGTTCCGGTCCCTGACCCTCATACCCGTGGGGCAGCAGCAGCGCCAGCGAGGGCAGTTGTCGCCATTTGGCGCGAGCAGCGGCGATGAACTGGTCAATCAGCACTTGCCCGGCGTTGGCGAAGTCACCGAACTGTGCCTCCCAGAGGACCAGCGCTTCGGTGGCGTAGACGCTGTAGCCATACTCGAAGCCGAGCGGCGCGGCCTCGGAGAGCGGACTGTTATAGACGGCGAAGGACGCCCGCGCCTGTGGCAGCGCCTGGAGTGGAACATAGCGCGCGCCTGTCTGGGCATCGTGGAGCACGAGGTGGCGTTGGCTGAAGGTGCCGCGCTCGGTATCCTGGCCGCTGAAGCGAATCGGCGTCCCGTCCGCCAGAATGGCGGCGAAGGCTAGCGACTCGGCCAACGCCCACTCGATGCCCCCTGGCTTTTCGAGCGCCTCGCGGCGGCGCTGGAGGAGCCGCTCCAAGCGCGCATGGGGTGTAAAGCTCTCTGGGCGTGCCAGCAGCGCGGCGTTGAGCGCGCGCAACGTCTCCGCTGGGACGGCGGTGGTGGGCTGGGTGAGCGGCGGCGCCATGAGGAGCGGCGGCGGCTCGTCTGGATGATAGCGCCCGTCCGCCAGCGCGTCATAGGCCGCGCGCAGATGGGCCTGGCTGGCCTGGCGCTGGTGCTCGGCATGCTCCGCCGTCTCGATGCCCTTGCGCGCCAGTCGCTTGGCATAGAGCGTGCGCACGGTCGGGTGCGTGGTGATGGCGGCGGCGAGCCGTGGTTGGGTGAAGCTCGGCTCGTCGCCCTCGTTGTGGCCCCAGCGGCGATAGCCCACGAGGTCAATCAGGAAGTCCTTATGAAAGCGATAGCGGTAGGCCTGGGCGAGGCGGATGGTGGCGAGGCAGGCTTCGGGGTCGTCGGCGTTGACATGGACGATGGGAATCTCGAAGCCTTTGGCCAGGTCGCTGGCGTAGAGGGTCGAGCGCGCGTCGGGGGCCTCAGTGGTGAAGCCGATCTGGTTGTTGACGATGAGGTGGATGGTGCCGCCGATGGCGTAGCCCGGCAGGCGCGAGAGATTGAGTGTCTCGGCGACCACACCCTCGCCAGGGAAGGCCGCGTCGCCATGGATGGCCACCGCCAGCGCGGCATCCACGTGCTGTGAGGGCGCACCGGGCGCATCGCGGCGCTCCTGGGCCGCGCGGGTAATGCCCGCGATCACCGGGTTCACGAACTCTAGGTGGCTGGGGTTGTGGGAGAGCGTGAGTTGTACTTGGATGGCGCCCTCTTCCTGGGCGATGGTGCGCGCGCCAAGATGGTACTTCACGTCGCCAGTCCAGCCGTAGTTGATACCCATCGAGCCTTCGGAGGGCACGAGTTCTTTGTTGGGCGCGGCATGGAACTCAGAGAAGATCGCCGCGTAGGGCTTGCCGAGGATATGGGCGAGCACCGTGAGCCGCCCTCGATGCGCCATGCCGATCACCACTTCGCGGGTGCCCGCCAGCGCGGCATCGTGAATCAGCCTGTCGAGCATCGGCACGAGCAGATCAGTGCCCTCGATGGAGAAACGCTTCTGCCCAGGAAATGTCGAGTGGAGAAAGTGCTCAAACTCCTCAACCTCGGTCAGTCGGCCCAGCAACTCGCGGCGCTCATCCGTGGTGAGCACGGGCCAGTGGGCGTCGGCTTCCACCGTCTCGCGCAGCCAGGCGCGCTCATCGAAGTCCTGCACATGGTCGAAGTCGTAGCCGATGGGGCCAGAGTAGATGGCGCGCAGGCGGGCGATGGCGCCGAGAAAGGTGCCCGGCTCCTGGCTGGCGCTGGGCCAGACGATGCTGGCGGGCAGCGCCTCCATCGCCGCGCCGGTCAGCCCATGGGTCGTCGGGTTCAGCATCGGATCGCCGGGGCGCGGCGCATCGAATGGATCAATATGCGCATCCAGGTGGCCATACTCGCGGATGCCACGGGCGAGCCGCGCCGCCGCCACCACGTCCGCGATACCAGCGGCGGGGATGACGCGCGCGGCCATCGACGCTTCCGGCGCGTGAGCCGCTACGCCGCCATTCAGCGAGGCCGTCTCAGTACTGAGCTGGGGGCCATCGGTGGGGGCAAGCACCTCCGGCGGTGGGGGCATGCGCGCGAAGAGTGCGCGCGCTGCCGGGTCCACCGCGTCAGGGTCACGCTGGTAGCGTTCGTAGAGGTCGAGCGCGTAGCCAAGGTTTGGCCCATATAAGGTATCCCACGAGATGCTCATCGCTGCTCCACTCCACGGCCCCGTTGCCGCTGCCCCAGGCTCCCGCGCGGCGGCATGAGCGGTCGCCTCATCTTCTCATCGTATCACGCACTCCTCGCGTATTCTAGTCCACGAAAGCGAGGCGCGGCATACTCCAGCACGAGACAAATAGGATTGAGACGCGCTGCGTCAACCCCTTGGATATCCTCCCGCCCCTTGGATGCCTTCCTCCTGCCGCCGTGTGGTAAGATGGAGCCGCCTGGCCGTTTGGGCCAGATGGGAAGGGAAGGGCAAGCATATGGAGCAGGAGCAGACCGGCGCGAGTGGCACGCACAACGACGCCATCCCCCGCTGGCGGCGGTCGCGATGACGCGGTCACAGGCCGCCAGCGGGCGGGGAACGGCGCATGGCGGCGGGCGGCGCCCATCGCCGGGGCTCGTCGCCGCACTGGCGCTCGTGCTGGTTGCGCTCAGCGGTGTGCTGGCGGTGGCGGGTGCGGTCCCGTGGCCCTTCGGCGCGCGGCAGGCGCAATCGCTGGGGGGCGCGCTCGCGACGCCGACGCCGATGCCAACGCCGACCTTCACTCCAACGGCTACTCCAACGGCTACTCCAACGGCTACCCCAACGCGCGCGCCGACTCCCCGACCGACGCCGACACGGGCACCAATCGTGACGCCAGGGCTGGTCACGCCACCTCCGACCGGCTCGACGGCTCTCGGCTGCGTCCCCCCACCGAGCGCGGGCGCCTGGGTCATCCGCAATGGCAGCGCCGCTGGGCACCCTGTGCCCAAGGAGGTGGCGCTCACCTTCGACGATGGGCCGGGGACGGATACCGGCGCCATCCTCGACACGCTAGAGCAAACGCACACGCCAGCGACCTTCATGGTCATGGGTGCGCGGGTCAACGCCCTGCCCGATATGCTGCGGCGCGAGTGGACTGATGGGTTCGCCATCGGCGAGCACACCTGGGATCACCCCGACATGACCACCCTCTCGTGGTCCGCGCGCCAGTGGGAGCTGACTACGACGCTCCAACTGATCCACGCGGTGTTGGGGCCGCACGTCTGCGTCTGGTTCTGGCGCCCGCCCTATGGCGCGACTAATGGCGCCGTACTCTCGCAGGCGGCAGGCATGGGGCTGAGCACCATCGGGTGGGATATTGACCCGCGTGACTGGTCGCAGCCCGGCGTGGCGGCCATTGTGAACAATGTGCTCAGCAACGCCCACCCTGGCGCGATCATCTTGCTGCACGATGGGCCGGCGTGGCGCTGGCAGACGGTGCGAGCGCTGCCACAGATCATCCAGGGGTTGCGGGCACGTGGGCTGACGCCCGTCACGGTGCCCAGACTGCTGGCCGACGGCGCGGGCATCGCGCCGCCGACACCGACGCCTCGACCCACATCAACACCAACGCCTCGGCCCATACCGACGCCGACTGTCGCCATCACGCCCACTGTCAGCGGGACTCCGACGCCGTAGGGCAGCGTCGTTCGCTCGCTGCTCCCCCGCACCTGCGTAGGGTAGTTGCCTATAGGGGCCGCGATGGCTCACCGCTCGGCGCACCTGGCAACGTAGGAGGCCTGAAATTTGGCGCGTTTATTGCTGCGCTCTACGGCCTGAAGATTCGCGCGCGGGCCGCTCCCACGCGCTCAAGTGCATATCCACTCAACCGCCGTAGGAGGACGCTTCCATGTCAGACGCCGTTGTACCGGCATCCACCGCCGCGACCCGTGCGAATAATATCCACAGCGCCAGGTCGCATGGGCTGCTCGATGCGAACATCATCATTGCTAACGCGCCGGACCCGGTCTTCGTCTCCGACTTGGAAGGCAAGATTCTCTCCGCCA
>JADMIN010000122.1 GCA_015478575.1 Ktedonobacterales bacterium
AAGTGCTTTCATCCCTCCAGTCTACCACGTTTTGGCGGCTTTCAAGACAGTCTCTAAAGCCGCTCTTCGCGCTCCCCCTTCGCGCTCCCCCTTCGCGCTCCTCCTTCGCGCTCCTCCTTCGCTCGCCGCGGGGAGGGCGCGCGTCGCCACGCGCGGCGGCCTCATCCTCATGCGCCGTCGCGCGCTGGCTCATAACTGGCTCATAACTGGCTCATAAGCGGATGCCGTATTCCGCCCAGCGCTCCGTGACGAGCGCCTTGATCTCCGGCGACATCTCGATGTCGTCCGGCCAGGGGCGCGGGTGCCCCTCTTCGGGGAACTTGGCGGTGGCGTCGAGGCCCATTTTCCAGCCGTACTTCTCGTAGGGCGAGGAGTGGTCGAGCGCGTCCAGCGGACCATCCACCAGCAGCGTATCGCGCTTGGGATCCACGTTGTTGCCCACGCGGAAGAGCACCTCGCGCATGTTCTGCACATCTACCTGCTCATCCACCACAATGATGAACTTGGAGAGCATCATCAGCATCATACCCCAGATGCCCGCCATCACCTTCTTCGCCTGGCCAGGGTAGCGCTTGCGGATCGAGACGATGACGATGTTGTGGAAGCCCCCCTCGATCGGCATATTGATATCCACGATCTCCGGCAAGACGACGCGCAGCAACTGGAGAAAGAAGCGCTCCGTCGCCTTGCCGAGATAGGCGTCCTCCATAGGGGGTTTGCCGACGATGGTGGTGGCGTAGATGGGCGCGCGCCGCGACGTGATGGCGGTGACATGCATCACGGGATACGGCTCAACAGGTGTGTAGTGGCCGGTGTGGTCACCAAAGGGACCTTCGGGGCGCAGTTCGTCGGTATCCACATAGCCCTCGATGACGATCTCCGCCTGCGCTGGCACCTTCACGTCCACCGTCTTGCAGGGCACCACCTCAACACTCTTGCGCCGCAGGAAGCCAGAGAAGAGCAACTCGTCAATGCCCGGCGGCAAGGGTGCGCTGGCCGCATAGATGCTCGCTGGGTCGGCGCCAATCACCACCGCGACCTCCATGCGCTTCTTCGCGCCGCCAGCCCGCGCCGCCTCGCGGAAGTGCGCGGCGCCGCCCTTGTGAATCTGCCAGTGCATGCCAAGGGTGCGCTCATCATAGACCTGGCAGCGGTACATGCCGATGTTGCGCTTCCCGGTCTCGGGGTCCTTCGAGTGGCACATAGTGAGCGTGAGATAGCGCCCTCCATCCTGGGGCCAGCAGGTCAGGATGGGGATGCGCGCGAGCGAGGGCGTCTCGGTGACCACTACTTCCTGGCAGGGGGCGTGGCCAACGGTATGCGGGCCGATGCGCGCCAGCTCGGCCAGCTCTGGCAAGAGCTTCGCCTTCTCCAACAGGCCATCGGGCGGGCGGTTCTGTACGAGGTCGAGCCATTTCTTGACGCGGTCGCCCAGCTCGTCGAGGTCATTGACACCGAGCGCCCAAGCCATGCGCTCTTCGCTGCCGAAGAGGTTGATGACCACCGGCATCTCGTGGCCGCGCACCCGCTCGAAGAACAGCGCTGGCCCGCCAGCTTTGCTCACGCGGTCGGTGATCTCAGTGATCTCGAGATCCGCCGAGACGGGGGCGCTGATGCGCTGGAGCTGTCCCCGCTTCTCCAGGAACGCGAGAAACTCGCGCAAATCATGGAATGCCATCTGCCTGCCTCTGCCCTATCACCTCCCGATAGGCGATAGGCGCTATGCGGCCTCGCCCATCGCCATGAGCCTCACCCATCGCCATGAGCCTCACCCATCGCCATGAGCCTCCCCCATCGCCATTATGGGAGCGGTGCGGGAGCACGGTCAAGGCGGCGCACCGACCGCCAGCCCCACCACACGGCACAGGCGACGTGGCACAGGCGACGCGGCTCACTCCCAACGGAAGGTCAGCGCCGCCGCCGCCAGCAGGATGATGCCCCACGCCGCCAGCCGGAGCACGCTGCCCCCCTGGGCACCGCCCACGCCCAGCGCGCCGCGCAGGCCATCGGAGAGCGCCGCCGCTGGCAGCAGGCTCAGCGGTCCGCGCAGCACGCCTGGCAGGTGATCCAGGGGCAGGACACTGCCCCCGAAGATCAGGAAGAAGAGGTAGAGGCCATTGGCTCCCGCCAGCGTCGCCTCCGCCCGCAGCGCCCCCGCCAGATACATGCCCAGCGAGGCAAAGGCCAGCGTCCCCAGCAGCAACACCAGCAGCGCGGCGAAGAGCGAGCCATGTGGCCGCCAGCCATAGCCCACCACAGCCAGCCCCACCAACAGCGCGACCTGCCCAGCCTCCACCATCAGCACCGAGAGCACCTTCGCCACCACCAGCCCCCAGCGCGGCAGCGGCGAGCTGCCCAGGCGCTTGAGCACGCCGTAGTGGCGTTCGTAGGCGGTGGCGATGCCCAGGCTGACCATGCCTGTGGACATCACCGCCAGCGCCAGCATGCCGGGGAGCAGGAAATCAATCGGCTTTTGCTTTCCCCGCGTCGGTACGATGTTGAGCGAGGCGAAAAAGAGCAGGAGCAGCGCTGGCACAATCAACGTGATGAGCAGCGTCTCGCCGCGCCGCAGGGTCATCGTCAGCTCGGCGCGCGTCTGCGCGAGGATGGCGCGCGAGATGGGGGCCGCGCCGCTGGCCCTGGCGGCCCCCGGCGCGCGTGGCGTCTTGGCTGAGGGTGTGGCGTGGACGCTCATTCACGCATCTCCTTTCCCGTCAGCCGCAGGAAGACCTCTTCGAGTGAGGAGCGGCCCACACGCAACTCATGCAACTCAGCTCCGGTATCGCGTAGCCAGGTGGTCAGCTCCACCAGCAGCGCGGCGGGATCTCCAGTCTCGATGCTATAGCCGCCGTTGGCCTCGGCGCGCGCGCCACGGGCCGCGGGCAGCCGGGCCAGCGCGGCGGTCTCCAGCTCCGGCGCGGCGCTGAAGCGTATCTCGGTGGTAGTGGTAGATTGGCCACGGGTCAGGCCGGCGGGCGTATCGAGCGCGATCAGTTCGCCGTGGTCGAGGATGGCGACGCGGTCGGCCAGGCGCTCGGCCTCATCCATGAAGTGCGTCGTCAGCAGGATGGTCGTGCCCTGCGCCTTGAGGCCGAGCAGGATGTCCCATGTCGCGCGCCGCGCCTGAGGATCCATGCCCGTCGTCGGCTCGTCGAGGAAGAGCAGGCGCGGCTTGCCCACCAGGGCCAGCGCCAGCGCCAGCCGACGTTTCTGGCCACCGGAGAGCTGACGGCAGCGGATATGTGCCACGTCGGTCAGCCCCACCAGTTCGAGCAGCCGCATGGGATCTTCGGGGGCGGTGAAGAAACTGGCAAAGAGTTCCAGCACCTCGCGCGCCCGCAGGATGGGGTAGACGCCGTCCTGCTGGAGCATCACGCCCAGGCGTGGCTTGAGCCGCGCGGCGTCGCGGTGCGGGTCCAGCCCCAGCACGCGCACGCGGCCATCATCCGCGGTGCGATAGCCTTCGAGGATCTCGACGGTGGTCGTCTTGCCAGCGCCGTTGGGGCCGAGCAAGGCGAAGATCTCGCCCGCCCCCACGGAGAAGGAAAGATTCCGCACGGCGGCACGCTCACCATAGCGCTTGGCGAGGTGCTCCACCACAATGGCGCGTCGGCCCTCGGCGGCGGCGCCAGAGAGCGCGCCAGACGCGCGGATATTCGCTTTACTCATCGCTGGTCAGCTCTCTGTTTCGTTCAGGTCAGGCGCGCCAGGCCAACGGCGGTCTGACGCCCGCATCTTCACTCTACCATTACGCGCGCCCGCGTGCCCGCGCAACCTCGTGGGCCGAACGCGCGGAGAGGCCCCTACGAGAGGCCACAACGACCCCTCGCGCCGCGCGCCCTCCATGCCGCGCCCTCCATGCCGCGCCCGATTGTAGCGTCTCTTGGTGATGTATACTTGGTGAACGCGCACGGGAGAGCAGAGGGAGGAAGCGATGACCACAGATGAAGAGCGGGGGCAGTATCCAGCGCTGACGGACGCGACGCGCGCGATCTGGAACCAGAATGCCGCCTTTTGGGATGAGGCAATGGGCGAGGGCAACAGCTTCCAGCGCGTGCTGGTCGGCCCAACCACCGAGCGGCTGCTGGCGCCGCGTGCGGGCGAAGAAGTGCTCGAGCTTGCCTGTGGCAACGGCGCGATGGCGCGGCGGCTGGCGCGGCTTGGCGTGCGTGTGCTGGCCACCGACTTCAGCGAGCGCTTCGTCGAGCGCGCACGGACCAACTCGGCGGAGTATGCCGACCACCTCGAATACCGCGTGGTGGATGCCACCGACGAGGCGCAACTGCTAGCGCTGGGCGAGGGGCGCTTTGATGCCGCGCTCTGCGACATGGCCATCATGGATATGGCCACCATCGAGCCAATGCTCGCCGCCGTGCGCCGACTGCTCAAACCGGACGGGCGCTTCGTCTTCTCGCTCGCGCATCCCTGCTTCAACTCTGGCCGGTTCACGCTGGTCGTCGAGGAGGAGGACCGCGAGGGCGAGCTGGTGGCCACCTACTCGGTGAAGATCACGCGCTACCTGGAGCCGATTGTCACCCGCGGCCTGGGCATCGCTGGCCAGCCAACACCGCACTATTACTTCCACCGCCCGCTCAGCCTGCTCTTTGGCGCGTGCTTTCGCGCGGGCTTCGTCCTCGACGCACTGGAGGAGCCAGCCTTCGACATGCCGGTGGAGACCACACGTACACTGAGTTGGCAGAACTTCACCGGTCTCCCACCCATGCTGGCGGCGCGGCTGCGAGCACCCTAATCCCCCGTGGGCGGAGCGCCCTGCCCGCGCGCGCGGTGGCGGGCGAGGCGCGGGGAGACGGCCCAGCCAAGCGCATCCGCGTTCAACGAGCAAGGAGCAACCACCATGGAGATCCTCATTCTCGGCTGCGGTGTCTCTGGCCTTTCCACCGGCCTGCGGCTGCTGGAAGCCGGCCACCGCGTGCGCATCTGGGCGAAGGCGCTGCCTCCCCATACCACGTCGAATGTCGCCGCCGCCGTGTGGTATCCCTATCGCGCCTATCCCGAAGACAAGGTGACCGCCTGGGGCGCAGAGGCGTACCGTGCCTTCCAGCGGCTGGCGGAGACGCCAGAGAGCGGCGTGCTGATGGCGGATGTCCTCGATCTCAAGCCGGTCGCGGTGGGCGATCCATGGTGGGTCAGCGCGGTGGAGGGCTTTCGCCATGCCCGACCCGAGGAACTCCCGCCGGGCTATGCCGATGGCTACGCGCTGGCAGCGCCGGTGATTGATACGTCCGTCTATCTCGCCTACCTCCAGCGCGCGTTTGAGGCGCGGGGCGGCACACTCTTCACCCGGACGGTCAGCGATTTGACCGAGGCTTTCGCCGCCTGCGCCGTGGTGGTGAATTGCGTTGGGCTGGGCGCGCGTGAGCTGCTGGGCGACCGCGAGATCCACCCCGCGCGTGGCCAGGTGGTGCGTGTCCGCGCGAATGGCTTTCGCCGCGTCCTGTTGGATGACACGGGACCGAACGCGCTCGCCTACATCGTGCCGCGCGGGGAGGATATCGTGCTCGGCGGCATAGACGAGGATGGCAGCGAGAGCACCGCGCTGGATCCAGCGACACGCGCTGGCATCCTGCGACGCTGCGCGAACCTGGTCCACCACTTCGATGCCGCCTTCGCGGCGAGCCTGCGCGCGCTGCTCACCGCTGGGGAGCGGCCGGGAGCGGGATCCGCTGAGGAGACGGTGCGGGCGGAGATGGTGAGCGAGGCCGCGGGGTTGCGCCCCGTCCGCTCGACCGTCCGGCTGGAGCGCGAGCGCCCGGCCCCCGACCGCTGGCTGATCCATAACTATGGCCACGGTGGCGCGGGTGTCACCCTCTCGTGGGGATGCGCGGCGGAGGTGGTCACGCTCGTGGCGGAGATCGCGCGTCCAGCCTAGGGCTTTCATCTGAGGGGAAAGATACGGCGTTCTCCTGATGCGTGTTCGTCACAGGGGGTACTTGTATAGGAATGATACAATCGCACCAACAGCCACGTGGGCACACACGCCCGCCCGCCCGTGAAGGGGGGAGCCAAGCGCGCCCTTCTAAGGCACGCGACGCCTCGCGGTCTGCCGCGTACAGGTTGGGGAGAGCGCCGGCACGTGGCGCTGGATAAAAGGAGCGTGCTATGGCTACTTCAGCGGAGGGTGGAGGCCTCATCGGGTCTATTCCCGTGCGTATGTACCTCCCCGTCCTCGTTCTGCTCGGCTACGTCGCTTTTCTCATCACCGGCTTTGGCACTCGTCTGGGCGCGATACGCCCCGTCCCGCTCTATATCTTCCTTGGTCTGCTGCTGCTCACGCTGCAGATGGCCATCTCGGAGAACCGCTCGCTGGCGCGCGCGGTCTACGTGCTGGTGACCAGTGGCTTCGCGCTCATCTACGCGGGGGAGCGCGCCTTCAATACCTCGACCCAGAATTTCACCCGCAGCCCGTATACCTACATCATCATCAACGCGCTGCTGCTGGCCGTCTTCTTCTTCGATGCGATTGACCGCCGCCGCGCGCACCCCAGCGGGCTGGACGCCGCCGTCACGGCGCACGGCACCGACGGGGGGCTGGATGCCGCCGACCGGCAGCCCGTCTCGCAGCTCTCCTACGGCGCCTGGGCGACCGATTTCGCTGGCCTGGCCATCATCTTCTATGTCGCCGCGCTCCTGCTGGACCTCCTCGGCCCGCAGAACCTCCTCCAGCGGCTCGGCATTCCACGCATCGGCAGCGCCTATGTCTCGGTGGACCTCAATGCCGCCCTGCACCTGGGTCTGAACGCGCCCATCAACCACCTGGAAAACCTCGATCTGGTCGTCGCGCTCTTCGCCACGGCGATCTCGCTCCTCTTGCTGGTGATTATCGGCGCCCTGGTCATTCCCGACCAACGAAACGAAGGCGCCACGGCCCCGGCGACGAGCGATGGCTATGGCCGGTCGCTCGGCGTGATTCTTCGCGTCGCGCTCACACAGGTCTTGCTCTCGCTGCGGCTGGTGCTGGGGCCGCTGGTCTGGCTCATCCCGGCCTTCAGTCTCGCGGCCTTCGCGCAGCAGGTGGCGGCATATTTGGGCTTCTCGGCGCGCTTCAGTGGGGCGAGCTTGCTCGACCTCTTCAATCCGCTGAGCAAGACGAGCCAAGCCCACACGCAACAGG
>JADMIN010000123.1 GCA_015478575.1 Ktedonobacterales bacterium
GGTGGGGGGGTCTCTCCGCCACGCGCCGGAGATGGTGGCGCGGCGCTTCTTGTCTCGGCGCTTCTTGTCTCGGCGGTGGGTGAGGGCGTGTGGTCCTCTCTCCCCTCTGACGACATTGGTGAGACCTGGCCAGGGACGGCATCCTCTGGTGTGCGGATGGGCACGGTGGTCGTCGCGGCCGACGGGGCCTGCCTCGCCTCAGCGGCGGGCCGCGGTGGCGCGCCGCTCGCGGGGTCGGTCGGCACCGCTCTCCCACCCGCCTCCTCAGTCTGGCTGATAGCCGGCGGGCTGGCGGGAGCATCCTCCAGGATCTCGCTCTGGCTGGTGGGTATCACCTTGATGGGGGACTCACGCAGAGCCGACGTGGTCCGCTCGGCCACGGATGGCGCCGCGCTCTTGATCGGTGGCAACAGCGCCTCATCGCTCAGCGTGTGACGCCCGCGCCCGCTCTCCAGCCAGCGGGTCACCACCTCAGCAAAGGCTGCGGGTTGGTCCTCCATGACCGACTCGCCAGCGCCAGGAATGACTTCCAAATCCGTGTGTGGGCTGAGGATGGCCAGGTCTTCCATCTCCTCGCGTGGGTGGCCTGGGTCGTCACCACCGCTCACGATCAGCGCGGGTGGCTCCAGCAGCGCGAGCGCGTTCTGAATGGGCAGATCCAGCTCGCCGGTGAACAAGGCCATCAGCGCATGCTCTCCGCCGAATTGGTGCGCACTGGCATAGAGATGCTCGATGGCGGCCTCCCGCGTGGTGGGATCGTCATAGTGGGCGCCGCGAGCGCTCTGCGACCGGCGCAGCGCCGGGCGCGTGGCCAGCACGGCATAAGGGACCAGGCTGAGCGAGGTGCGCTGGGCGGTACGCGCCAGCGTCTGGGTGAAGGTCGGCTCCAGTTCAGTGCCAGCCTGCGCATTGGGTGAGACGAGCACGAGGCGCTCGAAGAGATCAGGCGCGTCGGCGGCGGCACGCACGGCGATATTGGCGGCGCGGCCCGTGGCGATGACACTCGCGGGCTGCCTCACCACATCGCGCAGCAAGCCCATCAGCGTGCTAGCATAGAACTCGCCGGTGTAGGCGATATGGGGGTGCTCTGACATGCCGAAGCCAAGCCAGTCGGGTGCGTAGACACGGAAGTTGACGGCGAAGCGAGGGAAGACCCGGCGGAACTCATAATTGGAGGCGCCGGAGTAGAGGCCATGCAATAGCACCAGCGGCGGCGCGTTGGAATCGCCCGCCACATTATAATAGAGATTGCCGCCGTGTCGGCGGTCAATCTGTCCCTCGCCGGGTAGTGCGCTTTCAAGCGGCTGCGGTGTCTCCAGCAGATGGCGCGCGGTCACCACCACGGCAGCGCCAGCGGCACCCAATCCCACGAGTGCCATCCCCCGTCGAAGCCAACGTATCGGTCGCATGCGTCTGTCCTCCTGCCGACGACGCGGATGAGCCGTCGCCGGGAATCTGCCAGTCTCTTTATCTCTCATGCCCCAAGCGGTTGGGCGCCACGTCGTTGCCTGTTCCGCATGGATCGGGCCAGTTCTCGCTCTGCCATGCCGCTCCCGCGTGGCATATCCGCCCGCGTGGCGGATACGCCACGAGCGCTGACGCCGCCCCATCCGCCACACGCCTCTTCCAGACGAATGAGAGCGCCAGCAAGGCGCGGACCATCCGCACGCACACGCGCACCACGCCATAGTGGCACGTTACGGGGGCGAGCGTTGCCCGATCTGCGATGCGAAGCGCGCTCTACGCCGCGTAGCGTACCCGCGTGGCGGCACGCCGCCGCGCCAGCATCACGAGCAGGCCCACCAGTGCGGCGAGATAGAGCAGCCCATTCGCCAGGAAGGGCACACCCGGCGCCAGGGCATACAGGAAGCCCGCGGCGGTGGCGGCGAGGAAACTCCCCGCCGTTCCGGCGGCGCTGTAGTTCGCTTGGATCGTGCCACGGATATCCGGCGGCGTGGCATCGGCCAGCAGGCCATCCAACCCGCCACGGGCAAAGGCGGCGCCCATCCCCTCCGGCACAGAGAGCAGCGTGATGGTCAGAGGCGAGAGCGGCAGGCCATAGAGGCAGAGGATGATCACATAGATGCCGAAGCCGATCAGCAACGGCGGGAGGCGCCCATAGCGGTCGGCAAAACGGCCCGCCAGTGGCGCCAGCAACAGGATGGGCACCGCGTAGGTAGTAAAGGAAAGGCCGATCAGCAAGAGGGAGGCGCCACGATCCCGCATGTAGATCGTCCAGATGGCGGCGCCCAAGCCCTGCGTGCTGGAGAGCACCATCTGTAAGCCATAGACGAACAGCAGGGGGTGCGTGAAGAGCAGGCGGCGTGGCGTGGTCCCAGCGCGGCGGGAGTGCGCCTCACTCTGGCGTGGCAGGAGCAGCCGCGCGAGGATGGCGCCCACAAGCAGCGTCAGGCTGGCCAGCAGGAAGGCGCGCGAGTACCCCACGCGCACTGCCAGCAGCGCGCCGACCACTGGCCCAATGAGGATGCCTACCGACTGCGCGGCGCTGAGCAGCCCCAGTGCCTCGGCCTGGCACGTGCGCGGGGCGATAGCGTTGACCAGCGCGCGGGCGGGTGGCAGCACGGCAACGATGGCGATGCCCTCCAGCGCGCGCAGACCAATGAGTGCCAGGGGATGCTGGAGAGGAATATACGCGAGGATCAGCGCGGCGTGTGCGAGCAGCCCCAGCCAGAGCACGTTGCCGTGGCCAAAGTGGTCCGAGAGCCGACCGATACCGGGCGCGGCGATGAACGCCGTCAGGAGGGCCGAAGAGGCCATCAGACCAATCTCGCCACTACTCGCGCCCAGAGAGCTACTATAAAGCGCGCGCAGTGGCATAACGAAGCCGACGCCCAGGTAGGAGACGCCAACGACGCCGACCAGCAAGAGCAGCGCGGGCGTATACACTGCCTCGATTGGCTTCCCCACAGACGGCCGCGTCCGCACGCGCGTACCTCGCTTCCCGCAACACAATAGGCATACTATACCGTGAGCGCGGCTCTAGTGGCCCATCGGCACGCCACACCGCATCCGCGCCACACCGCATCCGCGCTGGCGCGTCGCCATGCGCTTCCCACGCGCATGATGTTCACGACGATTCACGCGGATTTCCCTCCGTCGCCGTCAGCAGGGGTGTGGTATCTTCCGAGCGGGAGGTGCGGCGATGATGGAAACGACCCTACCGCGGCGCGCGGATGTGCCACGCGAACAGACGTGGGCCATCGAGAGTGTCTATTCCTCAGATGCCGCGTGGGAGGAGGCGGTGCGCGCCGCGGCGGAGGCCGTGCCGGGGCTGGCACGCTTTCACGGACGGTTGGGCGAGTCCGCCTCCGTGCTGTTGGAAGCCCTGCGCGCGCGCGATCAGTGGATCACCACAGCCTGGCGTATCCGT
The DNA here is from genome assembly GCA_015478575.1 of Ktedonobacterales bacterium. Lineage (GTDB taxonomy): Bacteria > Chloroflexota > Ktedonobacteria > Ktedonobacterales > JADMIN01 > JADMIN01. The sequence continues at coordinate 3,392 of JADMIN010000123.1, forward strand.
CTCTATGCCAATATGCAGGTCAAGGCCGATACAGCGGACTCCGCCGCCGCCGCGCGCCTCCAGCGCGCTGAGCGCCTGCGGGGAGCAATCGCCGAAGCCTTGGCCTACATCGAGCCGGAATTGCTCACGCTCGATTCCGCCCGGCTGGATGCCCTCATCGCGGCATCGCCCCCGTTGGGTGTCTATACCCACGCCTTCGCGGTGTCGCGGCGGCGCGCGGCACATATCGCTCCAGCGGCGGTGGAGGCCGTGCTCGCTGGCGCCGACCCCCTCGGCGCCGTTCCCTACGCAACCTACAAGGCGCTTGTCAATGGTGATCTGCGCTTCTCCGCCGCGCACGACGCCACGGGCGCGGCGCACCCCGTCGCCCCCAGCACGATTGACGCGCTGCTGCGCAGCCCCGACCGCGCCTTGCGGCGCTCCGCGTGGCATGCCTATACCAGTGAACATGTGGCCGTGCGCAACACGCTCGCACACCTGCTGGCAGGTGCCTTCCAGCGCGATGTCTTCTCTGCCCGCGCCCGCGGCTATGCCTCGGCGCTCGACGCCGCGCTCGATGCCGCTTTTCTCCCTCGTGAAGTCTATCTTACTCTGCTCGAAAGCTGCCGTCGCCACCAGCCTCTCTGGCACCGCGCCTGGGAGTTGCGCCGCCGCATCCTTGGCTTGGAGCACCTCGCCCCCTATGACCTCGATGTGCCGCTCAGTGTGCCCTCGTCGGCGAGCGGGTCTTCTCCCTCATCCCTCACGCCGTATGGCAGCCAGGGGACCATTCCCTATGATGAGGCGCGGCGTATCGTGCTTGCCGCCGTCGCCCCGCTCGGCGCGGACTATAGCGCTATCCTGCGACGCGGCCTCTATGAGGAGCGCTGGGTGGATTGGGCGACCAACCAGGGCAAGCTCGGCGGCGCGGAGCAGAGCGGCGTCCACGGCACGCGACCTTTCATCCTGCTGACCTACGAGGGATCGCTCATCAGCGTGAGCGCGCTGGCGCACGAGCTGGGGCACGCCATGCATGCCTACTACACCTGGGCTACACAGCCACCGATCTATGAGGGCTACCCTGACTGGCTGAGCGAGACCACCTCCACCTTCCACCAGGCGCTTGTACGCGCCTACCTATTGCGCGAGCACGCGGCTGATCCCACGACACAACGCGCGGTGCTCGCCGAAGCGCTGGCCTATTATGAGCGCTATCTCTTCCAGATGCCCCTGCTGGCACAACTCGAATGGGAAGGGCACGAGCGCCTCGAGCGCGGCCAGTCGCTTGATGCCGACTGGCTCTCCACTCGCACGCTGGAGCTGCTGGCGGAGGGCTACGGTTCCGCCGTGGCGCTGGAGGATGCGCGTGCGGGTATCGTCTGGGCGCGGTTCCCGCACCTCTACCTAAACTTCTACACCTATCAGTATAGCCTGGGCATGGCGGCGGCCAATCTGTTGGCCGATGCCGTCGCGCGCGAGGGCGCGCCCGCGGCGGAACGCACTATCGCGCTGCTGCGGGTGGGCGCGTCGGTCTATCCTCTCGATGCGCTGCGAGCGGCAGGCGTAGATCTCGCTACCCCCGCCCCGGTGGAGGCGGCCTTTGCCGCGCTCGCTACGCTCCTCGACCGGCTGGAGGCGCTCGGAGTATGAGGCGGACCGTGGGCATAGCCTCTGCTATGGACCCTTGACGCCGCCGCCAACGGGGCAGGCCCGTCATCCAGGCTGGCTGGGGGCGATACCACGGTTGCCGCGGCGGCGCGGGTGGCCCAAAGGATGCGGTAGGTAGACGCGGCGCACATGCCGAGCGCCGCGATATTCAGCACCAAGGAGGACACAGCATGACAGGCGCAACCAGACAAGCTCAATCCCAGACTGGCACGCCAAATCACGTCTATGATCTCGTGAGCGTGCTCTACCACGCCCTCAAGAGCAGCACCACCGACCAGCAGTACATTCAGGATGCCCAACAGGCAGGGAACGACGACCTCGTGCGCTTCTTTCAGCAACTCCAGCAAGAGGACCAGCAACGCGCCGAGAAGGCGAAGCAACTCCTCGGCAAGACGATGACGCCATCCCATTGAACATCAGCCCCGTAGGCGAGCGATGTCTTCGGAAGAGCCGGGGAATGCGGATTCCCCAGCCTCACGTGCGTGCGGCGTAGGGATCCCGCCCGTCGCCGCTCGCGCCTAGCTTGGTAGCTGGCGGGCCACGTGCTGCCACACGCCAGGAGCGATATTGGGGTATGCCCCACAACACGCGGACACACTCCCCGCCGCTGCCACGCAAGCCGGAGCGTGACGACTAGAGCCGTAGGGCGTCCGCCGCCGCGCGGGCGCGCGCCTCGGCTTCCGCGAGCGTGGCGCCGAGCGCCGTGACATGGCCCATCTTGCGGCCGGGGCGCGAGGTCAGCTTGCCGTAGATGTGGATGTGCGCACCGGGGATCGCCAGCGCCGCGGCGAGGCCCTCCGCGCGCGCGGGACCGCTGCCACCACCCAACACATTCACCATCACCGCGGCGGGCGCGACCAGCGCGGCGCCGCCCAGCGGCAAGCCCAGGACCGCCCGCAGCGCATTCTCAAACTGCGAGGTCACGCAGCCCTCGATGCTGTAGTGGCCGGAGTTGTGCGGACGCGGCGCCAGTTCGTTATACAGCACCGCGCCATCCGCCAACGCGAAGAGTTCGACGCCGAAGACGCCGATGCCATCCACCGCCTCGACCACCCGCCGCGCCAGCGCCGCCGCCCGCGCCGCCACCACCGCCTCCACTGGGGCCGGCGCGCGCACAAGGTGACAGATATGCTCACGTTGCACCGTCTCGACGACGGGATAGACGACGCACTCCCCGCCGCGTCCGCGCGCGACCATCACCGCCAGCTCGCGCACGAACGGCACCCACGCCTCCACGAGGAGGGCACGTTCCGGCCAGCCCAGCCGCGCGCAGGCCGGCCCGATATCTTCGGGGCCACGCAGCGTGGCGTTGCCGTACCCATCGTAGCCATCGCGCCGCGCCTTGAGCAGCAACGGCCAACCCCACTCCGCGCCCGCGCTCGTGATGTCCTCTCGCGCCGTGACCTCCGCGAATGCCGGCACCGGCACGCCCGCCTCCCGCGCGAAGCGCTTCTGCGCCAACTTATCTTGCACGGCGGCGAGGGTGTGGGCGGCGGGGAAGACGCGCACGCCCCGGGCCGCCAGCCACTCCAACGCCGTCACATCCACGAACTCATTCTCCAGCGTCACCGCCAGCGTATCCTCAGCCAGCGCCGCCAGCGCCGCGGTATCACTCCACGGGCCGACGACCTCACGCGCGGCAAGACGGCCCGCTGGGCTGTGCGCCTCCCGCTCAAGCACGCTCACCTCGATCCCCAGGCACGCCGCCGCCTCCGCCAGCATGCGCGCGAGTTGCCCCCCGCCAAGAATGCCCACACGGGCGGGATAGGCGAGCGCGAGACGAGCCACCGGCTCTGGAGACGCGGCGGGCGGTGGATCAGACAATGTGGGCATAAGATGGCTGTCGCTTTCAGGCAATCTCGTCGCCGTCTCGTTGGAATGATCATAGGACGCGGTGGCGTGACACGCCGCGCCTCTACAGTTATAACATGGCGGGAGGCCACCGCTGGGAACGGGGGCGCCCGCCTCTTGGCTGGGCGCGACAACCGCTGATGCGACTGATGGATTCCGACGCGACTGGAGTGGCGCGGATGAGTACAATAGACGGCAAAGACCACTGGCGCATCCTTCGAGGCGTCGAGGGATGGTGGC
>JADMIN010000124.1 GCA_015478575.1 Ktedonobacterales bacterium
CGAGGTCGGCAGCGGCACCGTCGTGTAACGAGTGGCGCCGATGCGGGTCAGTGCCTATGGGGAGACGCCCACACAGGGAGATACTCCGATGCGCAGGGTCTTGATCCCCGATGATGGCTCGAATGACGACATGCACTCGCTCGCGCGGGAAGGAGCCAGCACTCCATGCCACGACCACAGCCCACGCCGCCCGGTCCAGGGCAGGAATCTGTCTGGGACTATCCCCGTCCGCCGCGAGTCGAGGAGAGCGCCAAGCTCGTCCAGGTGCTGCTCAACGGAGTGATGCTCGCCGAGACGCGCCACGCCAAACGAGTGCTGGAGACGAGCAGCCCACCGGTCTATTATCTTCCGCCGGAGGATGTGAAGCTCACATACGTTCGTCGCACAGATCGCACGACGCTGTGTGAGTGGAAGGGCGTGGCCCGCTACTTCACGCTCACGGTTGGCGACGTGACGGTGGTGAACGGTGCCTGGTGTTATCCAGATCCTCATCCCGCCTACGCCGCCATTCGCGACTACATCGCCTTCTATCCCGGCAAGATGGAGGCATGTCTGCTGGATGGTGAGCGCGCGCGCGCGCAGCCCGGCGACTATTACGGCGGGTGGATCACCGCCGCTATCGTTGGCCCTTTCAAGGGCGATCCCGGCACCGAGGGATGGTAACATGGCGGGCGGTGCCGCATCAGGTCTGGCATCGGGTCTGGCATCAGGTCTGGCATCAGGTCTGGCATCGGGTATACCGCATGATGGGGGCGGGGTCCCTGTGCGCGTCGGCGTCGGCGCCGTGCTTGAGTGGGTGACGCTTGAGTGGGTGACGCTTGAGTGGGTGACGCTTGAGTGGGTGAGAGGAGCACGATCCCTATGCCGCGTGCGATAGATTTTCATGTGCATCTGCCCATCACCGAATTTATGGATGTGGCCATCGGCAAGTATCGCGCCGCGGTCGAGCAATACTTCCGCCGCGAGGTCAAGCTGCGCGATGTCGAGGAGATCGCCGCCTATTATGCCGAGCAGGATATCGTCGGCGTGTTGCTGGCGTGGGATGCTGAGACCGCTACCGGTCAGAAGCCGCTCAAGAATGACACCGTGGCGGAGATCGTGCGTCGCTTCCCCCAGCGCTTCATTGGCTTCGCGAGCGTGGATCCACATAAAGGTGAGCGCGCCATCCACGAGATCGAGCGCGCCGTGCGGGAGCAGGGCCTCGCTGGCGCTAAGTTTCACCCTGGCATCCAGGCCTTCTATCCGAACGATCGGCAATTCTCGCGCCTCTTCGAGAAGATCGCTGAGTTGGGCATCCCGGCCCTCTTCCACACCGGCACCTCTGGCCTGGGCGCCAATATGCCCGGCGGCGGCGGTGTCAAACTCGACTTCACTCGCCCGATCTATCTTGATAGCCTCGCGGCGGATTTCCCTGAGCTGACCATCATCGGCGCGCATCCCTCCTGGCCGTGGGAGCAGGAGATGATCGCCATCCTCCAGCACAAGCCCAACGTCTACAATGATCTTTCTGGCTGGTCGCCGAAGTATATTCCTCCCGCGCTGCTGCGCGAGGCGGCGGGGCGGCTGAACGCCAAGTTCCTCTTCGGCTCCGATTACCCTTTCATTCCGCCGGATCGCTGGCTGGACGATTTCGCTCCGGTGGAGGGTTGGAGTGATGAGGCGCGCCAGAATGTGCTCTGGCGCAACGGTCAGCGCCTGCTGGCGCATACGCCCATCGCGGCGATGACGTTTGGGTGAGAGGGAGATTGGCTGGGCTGGCTGGCCGCTCCTCGCTTGACATGGCCCCGCGTCACGCCATAGAATGCGCGTGAGGCGCCCGTGAAGGCGCCTACCTCCCATGGCCCGCCATGCGTGATACGTGCATACCAGGCAGATTGAGGCATTAGCCGAAGGGTAACGATGATCAGGAAAGATCCCGCCCAGGACACCAACCAGGCACACTACTATTCACAGTTCTGGATCGAGGTGGCCGCGGGCAGGCCGATCGGCCAGAGTGCTCAGGCAACCACCGAGTTCGACGAAGGGGAAGAGACCGACTTCGAGGCGTTGCTCAGCGAGCCGCCGATGCCCGCCGCGGTCGTCAAGGCCGAGCCGAAGCCCAAAGCCAAGGCGCCTGAGAAGAAAGAGGCCGCGCGTTCACTTTCTTCGCTCGCCGATCTCGCTAACATTGATCTGCTGATGCGCAACTCAGCGGAGATGGCCGACGACGCCGTACCGGATATCGAGGCTGGCGCCAGCAAGCAGACTGACTCGGAGATCATCACGAACTTCGACCCCAACGCGATTCCCGTTGAGGAAGAAGAGCCGCCGCTCCTTGCCGAAGAGGGCACGGAGATCGAGGACTTCGACGAGGAGGAAGAGGAGGAAGATGAGTGGGCTGGCGGACGCCGACCCAAGCCGAAGAAGCCGCCACGCCGCGAGAAACGCAGCTTCTAGCCGGTTCGCGCGACTTCTCACCATATATCTCTTCACCTGTCCGCTCCAGAACGGAGGGATGGCCGCCCGCTCCTTGGCCATCCCTCATGCTGTGCCTCTAGGATAGGCTCTCCCGCTCAGGCGAATGCCGCCGCTCTTTCTCTACCGCGCATTCAGGGCGTTTTGCGCGTGCCTGTCATACGCCGTTGGGGGGTGCGGTGGGAGTCTGGGGCGTGTCGCAGCCTGAAAAGGCGCGGGTACTCCTCGTTTCCGCTACCCGCGCGCCGCTACCCGCGCGAACGCCGCGTGTGCCGCCGCGACCGTGTGCGCGATATCTTCATCGCTGTGGGCGAGTGAGACAAAGCCTGCCTCGAACTGTGAGGGCGCTAGATACACGCCTTGCTCTAGCATCGCACGGAAATAAGTCGCGAAGGCGCGCGTATCCGACTGTTTGGCCGAGGCTTCATCTCTCACTGGACCGGCGGTAAAGAAGACGCAGAACATCGAACCGACCCGTGTCGCGGAGACGGGCACACGCGCCGCCGTCGCCGCCTCAGCGACGCCCACCGCGAGTGCCGCTGAGGCACGTTCCAGTCGCTCATAGACGCCCGGTTCGCGCAGTAGTTCTAACTGCGCTGTGCCCGCCGCCATCGCCAGGGGATTGCCGGAGAGCGTTCCCGCTTGGTAGACGGGGCCAGCGGGTGCCACCAGCGAGAGGATCTCGCGCCGCCCACCATAGGCCGCGGCGGGCAGCCCACCACCGACGATTTTGCCCAGGCACGTGAGGTCGGGCGTGATGGCATAGAGCGCCTGCGCGCCGCCGTAGGCCACGCGGAAGCCCGTCATCACCTCGTCAAAGATCAGCAGCGCACCATGCTCGTGGGTGGCCGCGCGCAGCTCCTCGAGGAAGCCTGGCTGGGGCGGCACGCAGCCCATGTTCCCGGCCACTGGCTCGACGATCACCGCCGCGATCTCGTCAGGGAAGCGCGCGAACAGTTCGCGCACCGCCGCCGCGTCGTTATATGGCGCCGTCAGCGTCTCGCCGGTGGCGCCCCGCGGCACGCCTGGACTATCGGGTACGCCTAGCGTTAGCGCGCCCGATCCGGCGGCGACCAGCAGCATATCCGCATGGCCGTGGTACCCCCCCGCGAATTTGAGAATTTTGTCGCGCCCAGTGAAGGCCCGTGCGACCCGCAGTGCGCTCATGGTGGCCTCTGTGCCGGAGTTGACGAAGCGCACCAGCTCAATACTCGGCATCGCCGCGATCACCAGCTCCGCCAGCCGCACCTCCGCCTCCGTTGGCGCGCCAAAGCTGGTGCCGTGGCGCGCCGCCCGCATGATGGCCTCGAGCACCACGGGGTGCGCGTGGCCCAGCAGCAGAGGTCCCCACGAGCCGACGTAATCTATATAGCGGTTGTCGTCAACATCATAGATGTGCGCGCCCTCGCCGCGCGCGATGAAGAGCGGCTGGCCGCCCACCGCCGTGAAAGCGCGGACGGGGCTGCTCACGCCGCCGGGCATCAACTCGCGCGCACGGGCGAAGAGTGCCTTCGAACGCTCGGTAGAGCGTTGCGTCCCCACGTGGTCACTTCCCTTCCTCGCGAGCGCTAGGGCTTCAGATTCCGCGCGACGTAGCGTTGCACCGCTCCCCAGTCGCCATTGGTCGGCAGTAGGATGTCCTGTCCGTCACTTGATTGCCCATTCGCCAGCACGTTCTGGTTCGAGAGGCCGATGCGGGCCGCGGCATTCGTATTCATACGCTGGGCAAAGAGCGCGAGATCGAGCAGCGAGAAGTTGGAATAGAGCGTCTTCCCTATGGCGTCGGCGGCTCGATTCAGCCCCGGCCATGCACTGATCTGGCGCGCGCGGCTGAGCATGGCTTTGATGAGGAGTTGCTGGCGGGCGGAGCGTGCGAAATCCGAGCCTTCGCTTGGTGGGCTGGTCACGTAGCGGGCGCGGGCATACTCGATGGCGCGCTCGCCGTTCATGTGCTGTGTGCCGGTCGCGAACTGGATGGTCTTCCAACTCGCGTCAATACTGGCGTCGTCGTTTGCGGGGTATTGCGCGGTGAAGGCTATGGGCACCGTGATATCCACGCCGCCTAGGGCATCCACCAAGTCGCGGAAGCCAGAGAAGTTGATGGTGAGCCAATAGGGGACGGAGATGCCCAGCACATCGCTCACCTTCTGTGCGGCCTCGGCGCCGCCGGCGAGTTTGCCCGCTGGGTAGCTCCCGTAGCCATGAGCCAGCCCATCAGTATAGGCGGTGTTGATCTTGGCGTATTGGCCTGAGCCTGGCGGCACCTGCACCCACAGGTCACGCGGGACGGAGATCATGGTCGTCGCGCCAGAGTCGGGGATGACGCTGATGACCATCATGCTATCGGTGAGATAGGCGCCATCGTGCCCCGCGCCGCCATAGCCGAGCACCAGCACGTTCACCCGGTCCGGTCCGGTCATATAGCCCGTTTGGGTGGTGAATGGCCCTTGATTTGAGATGGCGCTGCCGACTTGGCTGAAGCGGCGAAGTCCCAACGCCGCCAGAATCATCAGGATGACGGCGAGGATCATCAAGCCATAGGTGACGCGGCGGGGCCATGGGCGGCGCAACCAGGTGCGCAACTGGTCAGCGCGTCGCGGGCCGCGGGGCATGCCAGGATAGGTGGGTGGCGCCGCGGTGGGAGCGGCGCTTGGTGCGCTCGTGGATGGTGCGCGGGGTAGTGGAGGGAGGGCCGCGCGCGCCATTCGCGCGCGCGTCGCGGGATCGGATGTCGGTGGCCCTTGGCCCGCGCGACGCGATGTCGGCTGTCTCGGCGGGAGCGGGCGTGTGGGCGGTGCCCAAGAGGCCCAATCGTCCTTGGGTCCTGGCAGATCATTCATGCGTGCGTCCTTCCCCATTCGCCACGCCTGCTCGTGAGCATTCCTCGGCTCGCGCGTGACGAAGACCCCGCGACTTCACCGTGCCCTCTCCGACTATACGCACGTGCCACGCCAGAACGCCAATCTCCCTTTTCAGGGGGTGGCAGTTGCGATTGTAGGTGAGCAACGGTATACTAAGGCTGCGTCAATCGGTGCGAGACCAAGCCGTCGCGGGAGGCAAATGTGATCACGTGTGAACGATGCGGCGCGGACGCCGTGGATGCGCGCGGCAGGTGCCGCAACTGCGGGTGGCAGGCCCCCGCGGATGCGTATACGGAGTTTACGGGGAGGGGCAGCTCTCCCTCGCTCGGCGAGACGCGCGCCGCCGAGGTGCCCGCATCGGTTGTCTCGCCCACTGGACGCACGGTCTCGGCGTCGCCCCGCTCGGCGGGCGACCAGCAGGGTGGGATGGCCGCTGGGTCGCCACGCTCCTTTGGCGCGGGATTGCCGCCCGTCTCCATGAGCGGTGGGCCGACGAGCCGCTATTGCGGCGTATGCGGTGCTCAGTTGGAACCTGGGCGGGGTTTCTGCGGTCAGTGCGGCACACCCGTCAGCGCGCCGATCGGCACGGGCACCGTTAGCACCGGCGCGGCGCCGATCTCGGGGCCACCGCGTCATCAGGTCGGCGGCGATGATCAGTGGGGCGATGATCAGTGGGGCGATGATCAGTGGTCGGTGGATGATGGCAATGCCCCGACGGAGGCCGTCGCTGAAGTGCCACCGCCCTTCGCCAACCCCTACTCCGCGCGCACGCCATCGCGTACTCCTCTGAGTGGGCCGTATGGCGGTGTGGGCTATGCCTCCGGGGCCGGTGCCCCAGCGCTCGAGACGCCATCCGGCTCGTCACGCACGATACGCATTGTGCTGGGCATCCTCTGCCTCTTTGGCAGCATCATCAGCGCCATCGTGGCGGTTATTCTCGCCTTGGCCTCATGAGCGGTGGAGCGCCGGTGGAGAATTGGCATGAGAGATCGCTAGAGGCCGCTCCAGTGGATCAGAGCATGAAGACGGTCCCTCCCCTTGAGGATGCGACCGGCGGCACGATCACCAAAGCGGAATATGAGTCTATCGCGGCGTTCCGCTATGCCATCCGCCGCTTTCTGCGCTTCAGTGAGCAGGCCGCGCGGCGCGAAGGCGTCACACCGCAACAGCATCAACTCTTGCTGGCGATCAAGGGGTTCCCCGACCGCGATTTCGCGACGGTCTCGGAGCTAGCGCACCGCCTTCAGATGCGCCAGCACAGCGTCGTGGGCCTGATTGACCGCACGGAGACGCTTGGCTTGGTCCGCCGTGAACATGGCATGGAAGACCGCCGCCAGGTCTTCATCTCCCTCACCCCCACGGGCGAGACGAAGCTCCGGAAGCTCTCCGACCAGCATCGTCGCGAACTCCTGAGCATGCGTGATGCGCTCATGCGGACCTGGTGAGGGGGGCATGGTGGAGAGGCCACCGCGAATGCTCCGCCCACGGCGAGTGCCCCGCCCACCGCGGCGCCAGTTCGCGCGCTAGTTGGACAGCGCACCCAAGAACAATGGCGTGAACGGCACCACGGTGTAGGTCGTGGAGTCCGTATAGTACCAGTTATCCACCCCATTCTGTTTCGGTGCCTCCCAGATGAGTACGTAGGTGTAGCCCGCGGGCAGTACGGTTGAGACCCGACCGGAGGCGTCGGTATGTGCCGCGACCTTGAACAGACTGGTATCCACGCCAGGGTTGGCAAGCATGGTCTGTGCGTCGCTCGCGTTATTGAACGCCAGAAAATAGAAGTGGATGTCACTCTTGTAGATG
>JADMIN010000851.1 GCA_015478575.1 Ktedonobacterales bacterium
TGTGCGCGAGGCGGTGCTGGCACTGATGGGAGCGGAGAGCGCGGCGTTCAAATCGCGCTTTCTGCTCGATCCCACGCTGCCCTTGCTGCTGGTGACGGGTGGAAGCCAGGGCGCGCGTCACCTCAATCAGGCCGTCACCGAGGCGCTGCCGCTCCTGCTGCCACGCTGTCAGGTGCTGCATGTGAGCGGGCACCTGACCTATGAGGAGACGCAGGCCGCCGCCGAGGCACGGTTGCGCGAGTTGCCAGCGTTGCGCGCGCGCTACGCGCTCTACCCCTATCTGGAAGAGGAGATGGCGGCGGCGCTGGCGGCGAGCGATCTCGTGCTCTGCCGAGCCGGTGCCGCGACGCTGGCTGAGCTGGCCGTTCTCGGTAAGCCGAGCATTTTAGTGCCGCTGCCGCCGGGCTTCACTGGCTCACCGCAGGCGGTCAACGCGGCGATGTTCCGCCGGGTCGGCGCCGCCGAGGTGATTTTGGATCGTGACCTCGGTATCGAGCGGTTGAGCGATGCGCTCTTCCCGATGTTGGCCGATGATGCGCAGCGCATGGCGATGGGCATGGCGGCGCGCACGCTGGGCCTCCCCGACGCGGCGGCCACGCTCGCGGAGACGGTGGCGGCGCTCGCCATCGGCAAACGTGGCGGGCGATAAGGCGCGCTGTTAGGCCGCCCGATGGGCTACCTCCTATCTCTTGCGGCACGCCGTCTGTGTTCCAGGCTAGAACGCGAAGACGGCGCGGGCGCGCTCCAGCGCCTCGGCGAGGGCGTCAATCTCGGCGGAGGTGGTGTAGACGTAGAAGCTGGCGCGCGCGGTGGCGGTCAGTTGGTAGCGCTCCATGAGGGGCTGCGCGCAGTGGTGGCCGGCGCGGATGGCGATGCCCTCTTGGTCGAGCAGGGTGGCGAGGTCGTGTGGGTGGATATCGGCGAGGGTAAAGGAGACGACGCCGCCTCGGCGTTCCGCGGCGGGGCCGTAGAGCCGGAGGTCGGGGATCGCCGCTAGTCGCTCCAGGGCGTAGTGCGTCAGCGCGTGCTCGTGGGCGCGCACTCGTTCCATGCCAAGGGCGCTCAGGTAGTCAATCGCCGCGCCCAGGCCCACCGCCTCGATGATGGCGGGGGTGCCCGCCTCGAACTTGGCGGGGAGGTCGGCCCAGGTCGAGCCGGTGAGTCGTACCTCGCGGATCATATCGCCGCCGCCGAGGAAGGGCGGCATCGCCTCCAGTAACTCCTGCCGGCCCCAGAGCACGCCGATGCCGGTTGGCCCCAGCAGTTTGTGCCCACTGAACGCCAAGAAGTCGCACTCGAGGTCGCGCACATCCACGGGCAGGTGCGGCACACTCTGCGCGCCATCTAGC
>JADMIN010000125.1 GCA_015478575.1 Ktedonobacterales bacterium
TGGGCTGAAATACGCCCAGATCGGCACGGCCGCCCGTCTCACCCGCCTGCTCATGGCGCTCACCATCGCGCTGTGCTGGCTCACCTTGCTCGCGCTGCCTGAGCTGCACGCCCTGCCCGAGGGCTATCAGCAGTGGTCCCGTGCGGTTTGCGCGTGGGGACGTCCCAGCCTGATCAGCCTGGCCCTCACCGTCCTCGATACCCTGCACGATCTCCCGCTCCCTTGGTTACAACCAATCACTCAATGAAGAGGTGGGTATGCGTCAGAGAACGCAAGCAAACTATCCGCGCTGCCATGAGGATGCTGCCATGAGGATGCTGCCATGAGGATGCGGGTAGCGCTCGCCAGCGTCAGGCCCCAGGCGCCCGTGGCCGCTAGCCCATCTGAATAAATTCTTCCGTGTTCATGTCGAAGGCGCGCCAGCCCGCCGAGGCACAGAGGGCGGCGAGCGTGATGGTGGCCTCGCTAACATCGCCAGAGATCAGCAGCAGCACACCGCGTACGGGGTCGTCATCGCCCAGGCTGAACTGAATGGTGTAGCTGGGAGCCTCTAGCTGGCCGGTGGTGGCATCGCTAAAGATCGCCTGAGGGCAGGCACGCTGGATGGCCGCGCGCACCACGGCGGGCGTCCCCATCTCAATAATGGCGTCTTCGCTCAAGTCTTCGGCGGTTTCGACTTCTGGCCGCGGGCACAGCAGCAGCACATCCCATGTCATCGGCTTCTCCCTTCTCCGCGAGAGCCGCCATGCGGGCCACTCCCGCAGACGTTATAGCGGCTTCGCGGGCGGATGTGAAGGGGGATGGACCCTTCTCTCAGTCGCCACACTGGGGGCATGGCCTCATCGGGCGCCGCTCGCGGCTCTCCTCTGGGGGCATACCCCTGGGGCGCACCGCCATGTGAGCGTATCCGCGCTCACGGTTCTCGGTCGTCGTCGGTCCCGCCGCCCTCACCATCCACTTCGCCCTCCACCTCGCGCTCGAGGTAGATGCTCTCGTCGTCGAGCGCGTACTCGCGGAAGCCACAGGAGATATAGAGGCCGAGCGCGTCGTACCAGTCCCTGTTCGTCTCCACCATCAGCCGCCGCAGCCCGCGCCGTCGCGCCTCACCCACCAGGCGCAGCACGAGCGCCCGGCCAATGCCCAGGCGCCGTGCCGCTGGGGCCACTGACATGCGCACGAGGCTGCCCTCGCGCGCGCTCGCGATGCGCAGCGCCCCCGTGCCGATGAGCGTGCCCTCCCACTCAGCGACGACAACGACGTGACCAGGCGTTAGGTAGTGCGCGGCGATGTCGTCCACATCGGGATTACGGTGCTCATCCACAAAGCCAAAGTGCTCACCCAAGCCCGCGAGGATGAGCTGGCGGGCGGGAGCCTGGTCGTCTGGCACGAACGGGCGGATGCGCGGCGTGGGCGTGGCCGCGCGCGCTGGGTCGGGGGACGCGGGCGGAGACAGCCGCAGGCCCAGCATGCGCCACGGCAGGCCATCGGGCGCGAAGCGATGATCTTCTCGCAGGGTGATCCAGCCGAGCGAGCGATAGAACGCGAGGGCCGGCATCTCGGTCTCTGGCAGAGCGAGTGCCGCCGTGCGATAAGGCAGCCCGGCGAGCACGGCGGCATGCAGCCGCCCGCCGAGGCCCCGCCGTCGCGCCGCTGGGGCTACCGCCAGGCACGCCAACGCGAAGCAATCGCTGAGCCAACGCTCCGCTGCCGTGGGTGGGAGCGCCCGCGCGACGTCCTCACGCCACCAATCGCCTGGCAGGCTGTGGTTGCCATAGGCTAGGCCGAGCAGTGGCCCCTCACCCGCCGCGCGCGCGGCGACGCAGCGAAAGCCGGGTAGGGGCGGGTGATCACGCGGCGCCTGAGTTGCGTGCTCCGTGCCCGCCTGGTCTTCCCTCGCGAGTGGGGTGGCGAAGGCAGCCTCCAGCGCCAGCACCTCATCGCGGCGCGCGGCCATCTCCGCGGGGGTCAGGGTGACAATCTCGATGAGAGACATGTGATGATCCATAGTGAAGGAGGGCGACGAGGCGGCGCTCGCATCTGTCGCCTGTCTACTTCCCTGTGTGTACGCTGTGCGCCGATGATACCACGCTCTACCAGGCAATGGAAGGAGAAACATGCCGCCGCTAGAGCACCGCGCCGGAGGTGGCGTAGAGCTGGGGATCGAAGAAGGGTGTATCGGCGGAGGAGCGGAACGTCTCGACGTAGGTGATGTGAAAGTGGGCGGCTAGGAGCGCCGCGAGCGCGGGATGCGGCCCAGGGAGCGAGAGGCGTAGTACGGCGGCGCGTTCGCGCGCCCATGCCACCGCCGCGAGCACGCAGCCGGCGGCGTTCTCGGCAGTGCGCGCGCCGATGGGACCAAGCGTCGCGGCATCGGGATGCCAAAGCGCTTCGTCGCTGCGCATCTGCGCGTAGCCATAGCCGACCGTCCGACCGTCACGCTGGAACCAGAGTGGCACGGCATCTGTGCGCCGTAGCCAATACGCCTGGTCTTCGGGGCGATGGCGGCCACCAATCTCGGCATCCCACGTCAGCAGCGCTGGGTCATCAGCCGCGGCCTCGACGGCTCGGATGTTCCCAGCGGGAAGCGCGCCGAGCGCATCGGCATGGCCACGCAGCCAGATATTGGGCCAGCGTGGCCGCATGCCCGCGCGCACATAGAGCGCGAGTGCGCGGGCTTCACGCGAGGCGCAGGTGCAGAGGACGCGCGCTCGCCCTGGGAGCACTCGCTGGAGCAGCGCCGAGCCGACGTGTCGCGACTGGTGTGCCTGGAGGATAAAGAGGTCCGAGAGATACGCGACGCCATCGCGCTCGATCAGCGCGGTGAAACCCACCAGTGTGCCAGCATGCTCGGCGACGAGCATCCGCCCATGCTCGAAGACGTGGGTGATCCACGCGGCCACTGGGCGCGCCAGCGGCGGGGTCGAAGTGCCCTCGATCTCGGCGGCGTACCAGATCGCGTAGACTCCCGGCAGGTCCTCACGGGTGGCCGCCCGGATGCGAAGAGGGAACATGGCAATCCTCCCTTGGATGTTGAATGGGAACGCGGCGAGGTGAGCGTTAGCGCACCACGCTGGCGAGCGCGAGCAGGCCGAATCCCAGTAAGATGCTACCTGAGACGCGGTTGACCCAGCGCAGCCGCGCAGGGGTGAGCCGCGCCCGCAACAGGCTTACGCCGCCGCTCAGGGTGAGCCACCACAACGCCGACCCCAGGAAGACGCCGAGCACCAACGCGCCCGCCGCGCCGCTGTCACCGCGTGTCCGTGCCAGACCGAGGCCGGCGAAGACGGCAACAAAAGAGAGGATGGTCGCGGGATTGGTGAGCGTGAGCACCACGGTGGAGGCGTAGGCACCCGCTAGCCCATAGCGCTTGCCAGCGGTGGCGGCTTCCTGGGCGGGGGCGGATAGGAAGGTGCGCAGGCCGAGATAGCAGAGGAACGCACCACCGAGCAGCCGGATCCACCGCTGCTGGCCGAGCAGCAGGTCGGAGATGAACGCCAGCCCGAAGGCTGCTACCGCGCCATAGAAGGCATCCACCGTGGCGGCGCCGAGGCCGGAGACGAAACCGACCGCGCGCCCATCGGCCAGCGTGCGGCGGATGCACAGCACGCCGATTGGCCCAACGGGCGCGGCGATGGCCAGGCCGAGGACCAGCCCGCGCAGCAGGAACCGTGGATCCATCTGCTTCCCTCCCTCCCTGAGCCGTCTCCTAGGCAAACAAAACGCCCGCCAGACCTGCGCTTGGTCCGGCGGGCGACATGGGTCTCATGTGAGGCGCGCGGCTATCCAGACCAGCGGCATGATGGCTGCTGGCGCTGGCTGAGGATGCTGGTAGGAGGTGGCGTGCTCGCTAGCATGGGTCGTCCCTCTCGCGCGTGTACCCTGACCCACTGTGAGCATAGCAGGCGCCGCGCCCGCTGTCAAACGCCTGGCAAGCACCGACCATGCCGACCTGGCCTGTCGTGCCGACGGCGCACATGCGATGCTACAGCGTATCATTCCATGCGGGAGGCGACGTGCGGGTGAGCGCTCTGGTCCACCGTATGCGTCGCCTGGCACCAGAGCGCGAAGTGGCGGCGCTCGTCGTCCGGCTCCCACGAGAGGAAATGCGCGATGTCTGAATCTCCGCCCTTCTCCTTGCCCGCGTCCCCGCTGGGAGCGGCGCCTCAGGTGATCGGCCTCATCGGCTTCCCCGTCGGCCACTCCCTTTCACCGGCGATGCAGCAGGCCGCCCTGGATGCTATTGGCTTCTCCGCGCGCTACGAGTTGTGGGACACCCCCCCCGACGCGCTAGCCGAGCGCGTGGCGGTGCTACGGACGCCTGGCATGCTCGGCGCCAACGTGACGATACCCCACAAGGCCGCGGTGATGCCTCTGCTGGATGCCGTGGCGCCCGAGGCGCGGCGCCATGTCGGCGCCGTTAATACCATCGTGCGCGAGCAGACGGGCGAGCGGGTGCGGCTCATCGGGTATAACACCGATCTGGCGGCGTTGCTGCGCGTGCTGGATGAGCATGATGCGTGGGTGGGGCCACGGCGTGTGCTCGTGCTGGGGGCCGGCGGCGCGGCACAGGCGGCGCTGGGCGCGGCGCTGCTGCGCGACCGAGAGCCGTGGGTGGCGGCGCGTCATCCCAAGCGAGCACGCGCCGCGCTGGAAGCCCTCTGGGCGCGTGAATACATGGACGAGGCCACGCCCCCGCCACTGCCGCGTGAGTGGCGCGCCCGCGCGCTCGACCTAGGAGACGAGGCGGCGCTGGGCGCGGCGCTGGCAGAGACAGGGCTGCTGGTCAACGCGACACCGGTGGGCACGCGCGATCCGCAGGCCAGCCCCATCGAGCTGGCGCTGCTGCGCCACCTACCGCGCGAGGCCTTCATCTTCGATCTGGTCTACCATCCACCTGAGACGGCGCTGGTACGCGCGGGCCGCGCCGCGGGATTGCGCGCCGCCGGGGGGCTGCTGATGCTGCTCTATCAGGGGGCGGCGGCGTTCACCCTCTGGACCCAGCGCGAGGCGCCGCTTGCCATTATGCGCGCGGCGCTGGATCAGGCGACCTAGCGAGCGGTGGGTGCCTCATCGCCCGCGCCCCCACGGCAGTCGCGAGCGGGGTTGCCGCTGGGATGCTGGCACCTCGTCCGTGTCGTCGGTGTCAGGTGCTCGCTCCATATGCCAGGGATCGGTGAGGCTGTCCACGCGGTTGGCGATATGCGGCCGTCCCGTGGATGGTCGTGCGGGCGTCGCGACCGCCCGCTGCCCCAACTCCGCGATGAACGCGCGTATCTCCGCCTCTTGGGGAAGAGGGCGCACGCGGGCGGGATTGTAGGGTGGCAACGTTGGCTCTGGCTCGCCCAGCGCGGCCAGCACGGCTCGTGTGCGTCGCAGATCCCGCGCGTAGATATACGGCGGCCCATCCGCCCATGCTCGCTTGTAGGCGCGCAGCGCATACGCCCTGGCGGTAGCCGTCTCACCCAGCGCCAGATAGACCTCCGCGGCCGCTAAGGTCGGCTGGCCATCGGTAAACGCCTGCTCGATAAGTTGCCGTGCTTCATCCACGCGCCCCTGTGCGGCGCGCAAGCGCGCCAGGTTCGCGTGGAAAGGCGCCAGGAGGACGCCAGAGCGGTGGGCCAGTTCCAACGCCTCCAACCAGAAACGTTGCGCCTCTTCCAATTGCCCGCGCTCAAGCGCGACCTCCCCTTGCAGCTCGCGGGTGCGCCGCATGGTAAAGATATTGTGGCCCTGCAGAGAGCGTTCCCAGGCGTGTCCGAGCAGTGCGGTGGCATCTTCGCCCTGCCCCATGAGCAGCTCCGCATAGTCCACCATGACGAACGAAGCTGTCGTGGCCCATTGAGCGCCCATGATGGCCTGATACATGGCCTCGCCTCGCGCCCGATCGCCCATTAAGCCATAGGCGCGCATGAGGTATTCGCTGGCGACATGCATCTTGTCTAGGTCGCGCGCCGCCTCGGCCACCGCGCGCGCTAATTCCGCCGCGCGGACGCCAGCCGCCATATAGCCGCCATCGAGCAGATTATCCGCATAGTTGTACAATCCAGTCGCCAGGTTGCGCGTATCCTGCTGCTCTAAGTCAATGCGGTAGCCGAGTTCGCCGAGAACCAGTGCCTGCTCTATATCACCAAGATTGGCAAACACATTGGCCAACTCGTTGATCACGTAGCCTTGACGACGGGGCATGGGAAGCGCGGGCGCATTCGTGTAGCCCTGGGGAAAGAAGGGTGTCAAAAGCTCGACAATCGTGTGGTAGGCCCCAAGTCGGTAATACAGCACGACGGCGAGGCGATCTCTATAGACCACGAATGCTTGGTCATAGAGTTCCGCACCCAGCAGTGCATGGTAGACCTCTAGGGTGCGGCGCAGGTCACTGACATCATGCACCGTCTCCGCATCTTCCAAGGGCAGCGCTTCGAAATAATCGCGGATGCGTCCAAACGTCTCTTGCCGATCTTCCCCTTCCAGCCGCGCGAAAGCGTACGCGCGCACGACTGGGTGCAGGTCATAGCGGTTGGCCGCGCGATCCCACTGCAAGAGTCCGCGCTCTTCCAGCTCGGCCAGGGCCAGGTTGAGGTGTGCCTGTGCTCGCCGGGTCTCCTCTTCGGTCAGTGGGGTGCCTGAGGATGATGGGGCGTAGGGGTTGAGCACACTGAGGGCGGCGTAATCCACCGGGTAGCGAAAGGCGGCTATCTGGCAGAGGAAGTGGAACACCTCAGGCTCTAGCCGCTCCAGCGCGGCCTGGAGGATACTGGTGCGGCGCGTCGCGAGATCCTTATCATCCAGGCGGAGGTGGCTGCCTTCATCACGGTACCAGATGTCGAAATCACTGGGGGCGGGGCGGTAGGCATTGATGCGTCCAGCGATGACCTCGATGAGCAGCGAGTGGTAGCCGAACTGCTCCATGAACAGCCGCATCCGCTCCGTGTCGCCATGCACGCCCAACCCACGCAACATATCGAGCGCGTCCTGCGGTTTCAGGCCACCCAACTCTTGCACTCGTACGCCGGCCAGCGGCTGACCAGCGCGATCCAGCAGATCCAGCGGCACGAGGCGCGTGCTGATGAGGATCTTGGAGGGAGCGCACTGTGTGAGCA
>JADMIN010000852.1 GCA_015478575.1 Ktedonobacterales bacterium
GGGGGTTAGGTCGGCAAGGGGGCTGGGGGGTTAGGTCGGCAAGGGGGCTGGGGGGTTAGGTCCCCGCCATCCGCGCCCATCCGCGGACACCAATCGCGCCCCGCCGCCCCACCTGGCTTGCGCTTCACGAACGAACGTTCTATGCTGCTGGAGAGGAGGGGCGCCCTCGCTGGGCCTTCCCTGGCACGCCGCTCCTGGCGAAAGGAGCGTATCTCTCCATGCTGCGCAGCGGACTGGCCCTCTGGGCCTACACCCTGCCGACGGCGGCGTATCCGCTGTTCGTCGGCGCGTATGGCGCGCAGGTCGAAGCGCTGGAATTCACCACCGTCGCGCCGGGTGGCTTCGGTGACCTGACCTGCGCCGTCAAGCTGCCCGACGCGCGTCTCCCCCGGCCAGAGCTGGGCCTCTTTGCCCGCGTCTGCCTGCGCGACGGCCTCTTCACCGCCTTCGCGGGCGAGTGGACCGATCCCGCACTGGTGCTGGATGGCGCGGCGGGCGAATACGTGCTGCTCTCCGCGCTGGGGGGCGGCGTGGCCCTGCGGGATGATCCCGATGACGCCGCCTATGCCACCGCGACCACCGCCCAGGCCATCATCGCCAACGAGTTCGCCCGGCGCGCCGCCTATCTCGCGCTCGATGCCGATCAATCCGCCGTGCTGCCCGCCGCGCCCGCCAACACCTTCACGCCCGTCTATGATGGCTACACCCTCGAAGAGATCCTGCATGACCTGATGGGCGCGTTGGGTGACTATAGCTGGACGGTCTATGACCACCCGCGCCACGTGGACGCGGCGGGCTTCCCCACGTGCCAATTGTGGGCGCACCCGCGCGACACAACCACCGTGAGCTACCTTGCGTTCGGTGAGGATATCGCTGGCTGGCGGGTGATGCCCTCAGCGCAACGCGCCTACAATGTCGTGCAAGTGGCCTATGTGGACCCGGTGGCGGGGCCGGGCGTCGTGACGGTGGCCGATCCACGGCTGGCGGCGAGCGGCGCGCAGAATACCGCGCCCTTCCGTCGGCGCAAGCTGCGGCGCAACCTGGGCACGCTGCCGCTGACGGGGGCGCAGGCCAGCGCCATCGCCAACGCCTGGCTCGCCAGCTATAGCAATCCCACGCAGAAGGTCGAGGTCGAGTTGCGGGCGGTGCGTGACGCCAATGGGGCAGAGATACCCCTCCACCAGGTGCGCGCCGACGCCAACCTCTACGTGCCCGAGCTGGCGGTGCGTGGTGCCCAGTTGGCCACCGGCCCCAGCGCGGGCGTCAACCTCTTCTGGATCGCCGAGACACAGTATCGCGAGACGGCCAGCGGTGATGTGCGCCTGACGCTCCAGCTCGACAACTACGC
>JADMIN010000126.1 GCA_015478575.1 Ktedonobacterales bacterium
CGATCTGGCCGTGCTGGCGGCGGTGGCGATGAAGAGGCCAGAGATCGTGAGCGTCACCTCGGCGCTGCAATATCGCATTCCGCGCACAGCGACGCATAAGGCCTATAATCTCGTCACCGGCATTGACCTCTTACCCGGCGCGCGCTCGCCCTACGTGGGAGCCATCGGCGTCAAACCCGGCTACACCGGGCTGGCGGGCTTCTGTGAGGCGTTCGCGGCGGTGCGCTATGGCCACATGATGGTCGGTGTCGTGCTGAACGAGCCTTCCTGGCAGGTGCGTATCAAGGATATGCGGGCACTGCTCGATTGGGGCTTCGCGCAGTATGGCATCCCGCCCGCACCGGTCGTCCCCTCATGGACCATGCCACCGCCCGACAAGTAGGCGCACAGGCACGTCGGCGCACAGACACGTCGGCGCACAGATATCCCGACACACATCCCCTGGCGTATCCCTTGCCCGGACGCGGTGTACCCCCACCCGAAATGCGCCCCCGCGTGATCCATGGCTGCCGCGTGAGAGCGCCGCACGCGGACGCAAGCCCAGCCATCTGGGCTAGAGCGTCTCATTAAATAGCTCCCACCGTGCATATGCGTGTATATCCAGATGGTATGGGTGTGCCGCTCTCATGTCTTCGGCGCGCGCACGAGCCAGGGAACCGGCCAGCGTCACCCTCTGGGTGACGCTCCGTAGGCCATCCGCGATGCGTGGCATGCCATCGCCCCCCTGGTGACGATCCAAGCTCGCGAGACCGAGCGGAAAGGAGAAGAGGTATGCGCCTCAAAGTCGGTCAGGATGCCCCGCTCTTCGTGATCAACGATATCTACGGGCGGCGCGTGCCGCTCGCGGCCTACCAGGGCACGAAGCTGCTCCTCTCCTTTCACCGTTCCTCCGTCTGCCCCCTGTGCAATATCCGCCTGTCACACCTGATCTACCGCTATCAGGAGTACCAGCGCCAGGGCTTCGCCATCATCGCCTTCTATGAGTCATCGCTCGCATACACACGTCGCTATCTTGATCGGCTACAATGCCCTTTCCCGATCATCGCGGATCGTGAGCGGACGGTCTACTCGCTCTACGGACTGGAGTCATCGTGGCTGGGCACGGCGCGCGGCACGCTGCGGCGCTCGGTCTATCGCGAGGCGAAGCGACACAATCTGGGTGTCTGGCGACTGCTGCCGGGCTTTCTGGCGATGGATGGCAAGAAGTTCCGCATGCCGGCGGAGTTCTTACTTGGCCCAGACTTGCGTATCCAGCGCGCGTACTATGCCAAGGATGCTGGCGATTTCCTCCCCTTCTCTGAATTGGACGCCTTTGCCGCGTCAGGCACGAGTGTTCGTGGCGCGCGCACCACCGGCTACCCGCTCGGGCGCTAAAGGAGCACGCTCAGGTGAGATTCCTGTGCGATGTGCCCAATGACGCTGCGTGAACTCCTGGCGTGTTTGCCGTTGAGTCGGCCATCTTCCTCCCCTACACTCTTGCGTATAGGGCGTGATGCCCAAAGCCTGCGGGGCAGCGCACACGTGCTGGGAGGGCGAAGATGCAGAAGGTGGCAACCAAACTGCGAGGCTTGCGTCTGGCGCGGCAGCGGCGTGGCCTCAGCATCGGGCAGTTAGCGGAGCTGACGGGGCTGCGTCGCGAGACCATCACCGACCTGGAGCACGGGCGCGGCGTACCACAGCCCTACGCGCTCGCCCGCCTCGCAACCGCCCTGGGAGCCTGCCCAGCGGACCTCTACGACACCCCAACACGGCGAGCGGATTAAATCCTCCCCCGGCGGTTCCTCACGCACCGCTCAGCGCACCGCTCAGCGCGCGGCCACGGCGATGGCGATCAGTGGCCCTGACGCCCCGCTTGAACCTCTGCGCGGTCAGCCCTGCCGCTGGTCACGTCCTCCCCTCCTCAACCTTTCCTCCATTCGGCTCGCCCATGTCACCCATCACCCTCTCCCCATCGTCACAGACCGATCCCTACGCCCGGTAGAGCGGCGCGCGCGGCATGGCCAACCGCCAGACAGAGCAACCATGTGGCCGAGCGCATGGGCTTGACAGGCAGTGTAGTCTAGAGCGCGAGACCATCTCGCCTGTGCGCGCGCATCTCCCGCTGGAGCGCATGGGTGCTGTGGCCCATTCCCCCCGGCAACGGTGGCAAGGCGGCACGGCGATCCAGCGGAACCTCTGGCAAGGAGCGCGATATGCTCCCATGCGGGAGATGTAGAAAGAAGTATAGAGAAGCGCGTGAGACTGATCATCTATCAGGCCCTGCTTTCGCATCCCGACAATCTCGCCCGCGTCCAGGCCGCCAAGCGCGAGATCGAGCGCGTGGGTGGGCGTCTGAGTCTGGCCCCGCCCACCAAAACGGGCATGGTCGCGGCGACATTGGAACTGCCAGAGGGCTACCGGCCCGAAGACTTCGTGCCAGGCGTGCCCTTCTATCCTGTCTAAGCGCTGGCGCCGCGGCGCAGATCAGAGAGAGCGTGAGATGCGATACGGTTGAGGCATGATAGTCCAGGTGAGGCACGATAGTCCAGGGCGGAATAATTGTGGCAATGGGTCTAGCGATGGAAGAGGAGGGCGCACGAACGCGCGCGGACCGAGGGAGCGAGAGCGGCCATCATGGGCGATGCGGGGGCCGGAGTCTTCATCGCCAGCGCCCCACACCAACCAGCGCCCCTATCCCAGGCGATAGAGCCAGGCGCGCAGAGCATTGAGGGAATCGAGCAGGTCCATCGGTGCCGATTGGCGGGCCTGGCGGGCCTCCAGTGCGGTGAGAATCTCGCCCGCGTGGTCCGCGAGCTGCGTCACATAGTCCATATGGCGGGGATTATCGGCGGCCAGCCGGGCGATGCGGACGAGCGAGGTCAGGTCATCGGTCGGGTCGCCCTCCGCTGGAGTGACACGCTGCTGCTCGCTCACAATGGAAGTGAGGCGCTCGCGCACATCACCCAGAGCCGCGCGCCGCTGCTCCGCCAGGTGTTCCGCCTCCTCGGCGCGACGCGCCAGCGTCTCGACCACCGAGACCATCTGCGTGACCTGCGCACGGATGGTCTCCAACTCACCAGAGGAAGCGGGAAGAGTCGTGACCGTCGGCATCTCGTCCGCCGTCACCCCACCGATGGCCACGCCACCGATGGCCACGCCACCGAGGGCCACGCCACCGAGGGCCACGCCACCGATGGCTGCGGCGTCCGCTAGGGTGGGTGCGCTCATAGCGCTCTCATCATTTGGGCCATCAGAGCGGGGGACGGTCGGGTCCGCTGGATCCAGACCGGGGAATCCCTCTCCCGGCCACTCCCCCGCGCGGGCAGCGGAGCCTTGGGCCGGCGCCTCCAGAGCGGAAAGCACCGCCAGATGCGGCTCCGTCTTGGGGGGCGGCGTCGCGGCGGGTGCCAGGTCCCGTAGATGCGTACCGGTGCTGGACGCCGAAGAACTGGCTGGCTGCGTAGAGTACAGCAGTTCGTGCTCGCCCACACTGACGCGATCACCATCCCTGAGGGGTCGGGCCTCGGTAATCTCCTCGTCGTTGACAAAGGTGCCATTGCTGCTGCCCAGATCCACGACGAGATAGCGCGCGCCGTCATAGCGCAGCAGCGCGTGACGACGTGAGATCAGTTGATCACCCTCGACCACAATATCGCATGAGGGTGAGCGGCCAATAGCGATGGTATGCCCATCCAGCACGTATTCGCGCACGCCCGCCGGATCGGGCGACACGAGGGAGCGCATCAGCACGCGCGCGACGGCCCCCACCGTCGCCGTCGCCACGGGCGCGGCGGAGGCGCTCGATGACGCTGTGGGGGCGTCCGTCAGCCCGCCAGAGACCGACCCAGAGACCGACGCGCCACTCGTCTGCCATGTGCTAGAGACAGGCGACGCCATCCAGCCATTAGAGCCAGCCGAAGCAGCGCTGGCGTCGTGCGTGGCATCCTGTGTCTCGGTGGAGGCCCACTGGCCAATGGCGGGAGAAACAGACGCGGACGCGCGGTCGGCAAGCGCGAAATCGGCATCACTCACCTCAAAACGCCGCCCACACTTCTGGCAGAAGCGATCAGCCGCCTCCGACTCCGCTCCACACTGCGAACAGATGGTCATGACGCTCTCCTCTGTACTTCCCCCGCGCGGCGCGCTCGTCCCGGCGCTCTCGGCTCCCACCACACGCTCGCATCTGACGACGTCTGCTTATGCGAGCATCCACCAGCGCACGCTCGCCCATGCGGACGCTTTGCGCGTTAGTATATCATCGCCGCGCGCGGAATAGGTGAAATGGGCGGGGGAGAGGCCGGAATGTCCCATACGACATGTCCCCTCGCGCGAGAAGACCTCACTCCTGGCCCATCGTCCCGCTGGGCGCCGGGTCCGTTGCCTCGACCACCCGCGCCGCCCCGAGCGGCACCCGCACCCGCACCCGCGCACCCGGCCCCAGGCTGAGCGCGACCCACTCGCGCGGCGAACAGGCCAGCGCCAGCGGTGGCGCATCCCGCGGCTCGCCATCGAGCGCGACGCTGACAGCATAGTACGCGCCCATGTCAGTCGCGACGCGCAGCATCCCCCACAGCATCCCCGCGTCCGCCTGGTGACTCACCACGCTATGGTGGCCGGGTGAGGCCGCATCCTCGCCACGTTCGAGCGTGAGCAGATCGGCGCGCACCGCCAACATCTGGGCCGAGACGCGCGCCGTGGCTCCCGGTGCCGGGACGCGGAGGACCTGTCCGCCCCGCAGCACCACCTCAGCATGGTCGCCCACGGCGGTGAGCCGCGCCACCGGCAGCAGATTGCGCCACTCCAACAGCCGCGCGGCTTCCGCCGTAGGCGGAGAGGCAAGCACCTCGGTCAGCGGCCCCTCGGCCACCACGCGCCCCCGGATCAGCACGACGAGGCGATCCGCCAGCGCACGCGCCTCCCCCAGATCGTGCGTGACAAGCAGCGCGGGCACCCCACTCGCCAGCACCACCGCGCGCAGGTCATCCCGCAGCGCGGCGCGGGTGGGCGCATCCAGCGCGCTCAGCGGCTCATCCAACAGCAGCGCCGCCGGCCCGGCCGCCAGCGCGCGCGCCAGGGCCACACGCTGCGCCTCCCCGCCAGAGAGGCCGCGCGGCGAGCGCCCCTCGAAGCCATCCAGCCGCACCAGCGCCAGCAGCTCGGCCACCCGCGCCGCCTGGGCCGTCCGCCATGCCGCCCGCGCTCCCCCCCACGGCCACCAGGCACGACGTGGGCGTGGCAGGGCGTAGGCGACATTCTCGGCGACAGAGAGATGGGAGAAAAGTGCGGAAGCCTGGGGCACATAGCCCAGACGACGCGCTCCTGGCGGCAGCGCGATGCCCGCCGCGACATCCGCCAGCACGCGCGTGCCCAGCGTCACGCGCCCTCTCGCCAGCGGCGCTAGCCCAGCGATGGCCTGAAGCGTCACGCTCTTGCCCGCGCCCGATGGCCCCAGCAGCACGGTCAACCCAGGCGGCACGCTGAGTTCGGCGTGTAACGCGAAGCTGCCGCGCCGCAGAGCCACGGCAACCTCCAGCACCCCATCCACGGCGGAGCACACCGAAGGCACCACCGGTGTAAGCGGGAGGAGTGGCGGAGAAGGGCGCGAGGCCCCCGCATTTCCTCTTCTTCCCCGTTCGCTCATCCGTGGCCTCCCGGAATGTGGCCGCGCGCGGTGGCCAACAGCGCCGCGCCAATGGCCACGACGCTCGCGACCAGCGCCAGCAGCGCCAGTGGCAGCGCCGCCGGCACGCCTAGCCCCGTCAGTTGCACATAGGTATAGACGGGCAGCGTATAGGGATGGTACGCCAGGACGGCCGTCGCCCCGAATTCGCCGATCGCGCGCAGCCACGTCAGGATCAGCCCCGCGATGACGCCGCCACGGGCCAGCGGCAGACTGACCGTCCAGAAGACACGCCAGCGCGAGGCACCGAGCGTCCGCGCCACATCCTCGGTGGCGAGATTGCCCGCCTCGAAGGCGGCACGCGCCGCGACGATGGCGAAGGGCGCCGCGACAAAGGTCTGCGCCAGCACAACGCCCGCCAGCGACGTATCCAGCTCCAGCCCGCGCCCCGCCCAGAACGCGCCGATGGGGCCATAGGGGCCATAGACCAAGAGTTGGGCGATGCCACTGACCACCGCCGGGAAGACCAGCGGCACATAGACCAGCAGCGTCACCAACGGGCGCAGGCGGAACCGCCAGCGCGCGAGCACATACGCCAGTGGCACACCAAAGATGGCGATCAGCAAGGTGGAAATACCAGCGGTGATGAGCGAGGTGGCGAGCGCGCCCGTGGCCTGCGGGTCAGCCAGGGCGGCGGGCACCTCGCGCCATGGCTCGACCACCAACAGATTGGCGATGGGCAGGCCGAGGTAGACCAGCGCGACAGCCCCCAGCAGCCAGAGGGTGACGGCGCTGGCATCGCGCGTGCGCGTCATGCGAAGTATCGGTTGCATGGCACTCCAGATGGCGCGTGGGCAGGCCCGCGGGGCTTGCGCCTCGCTCTCTTCTCGCACGCTCCCTAGACTCGCCCCCTATGGGGGTACTGGATTACTTGATGAGGTCGCGTAGACCAGCGGGCACCACCGTGGCGGCACCAGTGAGCGTGTATGGCGCCGCGAGCACCCCCGCGTTACGGAGCAGCCGCTGCCCCTGGGAGCCGAGGAGATAGCGCACGAAAGCTTCGGCGCCCGCCTCGTTCTTCACCGTGGCGGGAATAGTCAGGCTATAGAGGATGGGCGCGCCGGTGAGCGTCTTGCCCTGAGGAGTACTGTAAGTCGCCTGGGCATAGTAGGCGCTCTGCGTGGCATCGCTCAGGTTGATCTGTGTCGGCAGGGAGACAGAGGGCAGGCCAGCATCCCGCACTTCGTTGAGGTAGAAGAAGCCCGCGTCGAGCTGGCCAGAACTCAGGCGGGCCACCAGATCCTCCTCAGGGAAGATCTGCGCCGGGTTCGTATCCGTGCCCAGAATCGCGCGCGCCAGCCCTGGCTGGGCATAGTAGCGCTCGGCGAGCCGCAGGGCGAAGAGCGTGTTCACCCCCTTGGGGTCCAGCGCGGGATCGGTCCGCCCCAAGCGCAGCCCTGGCATCCGCAGCACGGTATACC
>JADMIN010000853.1 GCA_015478575.1 Ktedonobacterales bacterium
AGAAAAAATCGATCGGATCCTGCCGGAACACTGATTCCAGCACCAGCGTGCCGCCCAGGGCATAGAGGTACACAATTAGCGCGCCGCCCAGCAGCGCGAGGTAGCCGCGCCGGACAGAGGGCGTGTCGCTGCGGGCGCGAAAATAGGGCGCCGCCGCGCCGAGCAGACCGCCCAGCAAGATCGTCTCGCCCATGAGCAGCAACACATGGCCGCGCGTCAGTTGCCACAGCAGGGATAGCCCCAACAGGCCAATCGTGATCCGCCAGGCATGGCGCTTGCCACGCACGAGGCCACGCGCCAGCACGATCAGGCCAAAGCCGATGATGGCCGCGAAACTGCGCAATTGCACATCGAAGTCCAGCGGCCAATAATTGAGCATGACAGCCAGTGGGAAGCGATGATAAAAGACGGCGAACATATCGCCCACGCCCGTCAGACCCACGAGCAGCGCGACTACCCACCGGATGACGCTCGCCCTGACATGGGGGCGCACAAACAGCAAGGGGATGGCGGCCGCTCCGCGCTCGCTCAGCATAGATGCTCCTCATAGACCGCCATTGCGATGGACGATGCTTCTCATACCAGTGGGCGTTGTATTCCAGCGCGCCTGGGCGGCGGTGGAACACGCCTCTTTTCATTCAAGCCAGCGTGGCGTAGTATACCAATAGTGGGAGCGGTTTGGCAACAAGTGAAACAGGGGTACGGCGATGATCGTCACGAATATCCAGCAACAGTTCTGGCAAGCGCTCCGGCGGGCGTGGCTGCGCATCGCGCGAGCAGGGGGATTAGCGGCGCTGGCGGGCGGAGCGTTTGGGGAACTCGGCGGCCTGGCGCTCAACGGCGGGCATGTGACCGGCTTCATGCATCTCATGTCGCTGCTGCTGGCCCTGGCGTTGGGCTATGGCGCGGCGCTGACGGTGGGCATCTTCGCGGCGGTGCGCGGCATTTTCAAGGCGCTGACCGAGGTTGAAACGGGTTTGCGTTCCTCAATGGGAACGGCATGGCACGTCATTGATGCGAACACGCCCGAGAAGTGAGGCGGACGCCGCGCGAACTGCAACCGGCGCGCGAAACGCGACGTATCTTTGCCGCGTATCAATGGTATGTGGACTGGAGCGTTCACGGCCAGGTGAGGAGTTCCAATCCACACACCGATATGGTTTGTACCTCAACCATTTTGTTACGGTGTGAGATGTTGGTCAGGAAAATGAACGCGCATCTCAGAACGAACATTGTGGGCAATTTTAACGAATTTTGAGCAATTTTTTCACGCTTGCCGTTTGCTCTCGCGCAAGAACTGGACTACAGATGCAACTCAGATGGGCGTGATGTGTTAGCTGGTTTACT
>JADMIN010000854.1 GCA_015478575.1 Ktedonobacterales bacterium
GGTGGAGGCCATGCGCATGGCGAGCCTGAAGCAGACGCCCTTCGCGATGATCTCACGCGCGGTGGCTGGCTGCCGTGGCGTCACCCTCATCGTGAATCTGCCGGGCAGTCCACGCGGGGTACGCGAGTGTCTGGCGGTGATCCTACCGGTGCTGCCGCATGCGGTGGATCAGCTCACTGGGCGCGACACGACGCACGGCCCCCAATTTCATCAGGGCGGCTGAGCGCGCGGGGAGAGCACCGTACGGGAGCGGGCGCCGTCCGCTCGCGGGCGCGCAGAGGTGCCCAGTGACCCGGCACCGACGGCAGAGGCGCCCATTCCCCTTTGCGGCACAGGGTATGCGGTGTTTCAGGTGGCGCCAGGCGCCCGCCGTGCCCGGCTCAGTGGCGCGCGGAGTCGGCGAGGAGCGCGCCAACGAGCATCACCGACAAGCATCACCGACGAGAATAGTGTAGGATACTCGACACACGGATGTTGTCCGCGCAGAAGGAGGGGAGTACCCATGCGAAGCCCACTACGCCACCGGCCCGCCGGCTGGCAGGTCGCGGCCCTGGTCGCCGTTGGCGGTCTTGGCGCGCTCGCGCTGGCTAAGCGCCTGAAAGGCACACGGCCGGGCGAGGCTCGGAGCGTCCTAGAGGGCGAGCAGGGGCGCTACGCTTGGATGCATGGTGACATCTTCTATACCGTCAAGGGGCGAGGCGAGCCAGTCGTGCTGGTGCATGGTGTCTACGCGGGCGCCTCTTCCTTCGAGTACCGGCGCGTCTTCGATCCACTCGCCAAGCGTTTCCGCGTCTACGCCTTCGATCTGCTCGGCTTCGGCCTCTCGGATCGCCCGCCCATCATCTATACGCCTGATCTCTATGTCGATCTGATCTCAGACTTCGTGCGTCAGGTGGTGGGAGGCGTGGATCATCCTGTGCGCGTGATCGCCTCCACGCTTGGTGCCGCCTTCACCATCCGCGCCGCCGCTCAGCGCCAGGATCTCTTTGAGCGGCTGGTGCTGATCGAGCCGACGGGCATCGAGGATCTCGCCGGCAATCCAGAGGAGGGCATTCATATCGCGCAGCGCTGGCTGCTGCGCACGCCCATCGTGGGCCAGGGTCTCTACGCCCTCATCGCCTCGCGCCCCAGCATTCGCTACTTCCTGCGCCGTAGCTACGGCAAGCGCACTGAGATCAGCGACGACCTGGTGGATTATTACTACACGATGGCGCACCAGCCGGGTGCGCGCTTCGCGCCAGCCAGCTTCATCGCGGGCGCGCTCGATACCCCCGTGCGTGAGGCCTACGAGAGCCTGCGCCTGCCCATCCTGCTGCTCTGGGGCAAGAATGCTCCCTTCACCC
>JADMIN010000127.1 GCA_015478575.1 Ktedonobacterales bacterium
GTCCTATCGGCTGTTGGGGCTACTGGACGTGAATTTCTGCTTTGCTCTATCAAAGCAGGCAAAATAGAGTATGATGGTATGGTCGAGTTATCGCTCTGTCTAAGCGGTGCATTCAGCAAGAAATAGGTCAAGTCCGAACTTGTCTAATAGTGGTCTCTCTTGTAGACCTCGAGGTTAGACCAATTGTGGCATCACCACCTCTTGGACAGGTGGGGGTGAAAAGGTGACCTGGATGTGCTGGATGCATCACTAACTCACGAGACTTGAGGAAAATCCGAGATGGCCATTTCATCCTTGCCCGATACTCTACGGGAAAACTATGAAGTCCATGAATGGAAGCACGCGACGGCGATACTACAGCACGACTTCCCTCAAGAATGGCAAGATATCATAGACGTTTTGGGCGGTTTCCAACTGCACCAGCGAGATATCGAACAGCCTGGCGGACGTAAATCTACCATAGCTGAGGCCATTGATGGCGCATTCATCAAACGCGGCTGGGTAGAGAAGGCATTCCACACCAAGATCGTCGTAGATACTCGGGAGATTGAGTCACCTACGCATAAGGTGGACTGCTACAAAAACGGCATTGCCCTGGAGATTGAATGGAATAACAAGGATCCTTTCTTCGATCGTGATCTAAACAATTTTCGGTTGCTCTTCGATCTCCGGGCCATCAGCGTAGGCGTGCTCATCACACGATGTGACGAATTGCAGCAGATTTTTGATCTGCTTGGACGAGGAACTTCCTATGGCGCGTCAACCACACACATGAGCAAACTTCTCCCCCGCATCGAAGGCGGCAGCGGCGGTGGCTGCCCTATTTTGGTATTCGGCATCTCGCGGAAGCTCTATAAAGCGGGAGGATCAGCATGAGTGACGCCACGACCCCAATGAGTCTAGCCACCGAGCTACTGAGCATAGGTACCAAGCACTATGGTACCGTCCTCGCCGACCCCCCGTGGCGCTTTACCAACCGCACGGGTAAAATGGCGCCGGAACACAAGCGTCTCTCACGCTATGCGACCATGACACTCGAGGACATCATGGAGCTACCCGTTGCCCAGTTGGTACTACCAGCGAGCCACCTCTACCTCTGGGTACCGAATGCCCTCGTGCTTGAAGGGCTAGAGGTGATGAAGCGCTGGGGTTTCACCTACAAGACCAATCTGGTCTGGTTTAAGATTCGCAAAGATGGTGGCCCTGATGGCCGAGGTGTGGGGTTTTACTTCCGCAATGTTACCGAACTGGTGCTCTTCGGTACACGTGGTGCGCTGCGTACACAGGCACCGGGCCGTCGGCAGGTCAACCTCTTGGCGAGCCAGAAGCGCGAACACTCGCGCAAGCCAGATGAACTCTACGACGTGATCGAACGCTGCAGCCGAGGCCCATACCTAGAACTCTTCGCACGTCATCGCCGACCAAGTTGGGGACAATGGGGTGATGAGATCGGCTGCCAACTACCAGAAACTGCCCTCACTCCGCAAGCTGCCCTCACTCCGCTGACGCGGGCCAACCCTCCCCTCGGCCAGAAGCACATAGCGCAATTGGCGTTGCTCGAGCGGCGGAAGGACTCTGATGACAAGCGCAAGAGCGGCTGACCGTGTCTACACGTCTCTCTTGCCGAAGGGATACCCGTCATGCCATCCGTCGCTTATGCCATCCGCCGCGCCTCATCGTCGTGGCGCTCGTCCAGGGTGGGGGGGGGATGGTCAGGCAAGTGGCTCATGCCCAAGGTGACACGGTGCAGCGGCACCAAGCGTATCAACGACCGCCCCAGCCGCAACAGCGCATAGAGATACGTATCATGGGGCCAAGAAGGCTCACTGCCTTTGAGTGAGTAATCATCACCGGCTGCCAGCAAGTAATCCGCCGGATAGTAGCCCAGCACGGGCAGGCCACGGCGGTCCGTCTTCTCCGGCAGATCCTCCGCCAGTGGCGCATCCATCCGACTAAAGACCACGCCCACGTGCCCCAATGGGGGCAGCTCGTCGCGCAGCCGCTCCGCGATGCGGTCAGCCGCGGCCTGTCCGCCCTCTGAGGATTCGGTCACCACCACGACATAGTCCACGCCCGCGTTGAGGGCATCGGCGCGCTCCAGCAGCGCCGCGTCGGCATCCACCAGCAACACATCCACCTTGCCAGCGGTCTCGCGCCGCGCCTGGGTCAACAGTGGCCCCAGGTCGGTTGGGCGGGCGATCGGTGGCGACCAGAGAACGAGATTCTTCATGGGGCCGTGCGCAATCAACGTGTGTAGGCGCTGCCGCCGCCCCGTCAGGTCCACCAGCAGCACGCGCAATCCCTCGCTGACCAGCACGCGCGCGAGATAATACGCCGCCGTGCTCGCTCCGTGCCCGCGATGCTCCTGTGCCACCGCCACACAGCGGGCGGTTTCCACTGGCTCATTCGATATGCTCATGCTCGCCACATGTCCCCATCCTTCTGGCCAGCATGGCAGAATCCCAGCTCGCCCTTTATGGTCGTCCATCTGGCCCTTACACTTTAGCAGTTTTCAGGCCAGAATGCACGGTTCATCTTCGCACTCCGCTCTTCTAGCCCCGGATTTGACACACTGTTAGTACACTGGTGTATAGAGCGGTGCCTCCGCGCTCGCAGTGGGCCAGGTTCAAAGAGGCCTGGGGCACACCTGCCGCTCGGCGTGGCGGTCCGCATAGGCATCGCCGCGCCCCGAACAGGAGACGAACTCTGCCGCGCGAAAAAGCGAGGGAGAGCGCATGCGCTCTCCCTCGCCCTCAGTAGGGCGCCAAGTTTCGCCGGGCTTTCCGCGGAGCGCGGTCCACTCGCGCCTAACGGTCTGAGATGCGCTGTGCGCCGCCAGCCATGCCGCCGCCGACCGCCCTGGACGGCACACGCGGCCCGCGCATGCGCCGGAAGACAATATAGGCGCCAAAGATGACGAAGCACAGGAATGACCCGATGGTGCTAGCGCCCGGCTGTGGGAAGGGCACCCGCACCGCGTGGTTCGCCACCAGCCAGAACAGCCCATTGAAGAGCGAGAGCGCCAGCGAGAAGATCCAGAACGTCAGCAGCACGATCAGGCCAATCAGTGCCAGGAAGCGCATCGTATTCTCCGCGACGCGCCGCGAGAAGACGAGCAGGGCCATCGAAAGGGTGATGGCCAGCACGGCGATGACGCCATAGATCAGCGCCAACGCGATCGAGGTATAGGGCTGCCCGTTGGTGAGCAGGGTGTTGTCAACATAGGAACACGGAAGGAAGCCCGGCACGGTGCAGGTTTGCTTGTCGCTTAGCAGGTGCAGGTAGTTCTGGATCTCGCGCGCCGCGGTGGCGACGGCGATGACACTTACCAGCACTAGCCCAGGCCAGATCACGTTGCGCCACGAGAGCGCGAAGTTGCCAGCGGCCAGCTTGGCGCGCCGATTGATGGCGGCCCGGAGCGTGTTGAGCACGGTCGCCGCGACATCCTGCGCGATGGGCGCGGCACCGCGGCGCGCATCATCCACAAGTGCTGGCGAGTGCGCCGGGCGTTCGCTGACACCACCGCCCGCCGCCAGGCCACTGAGGGTGGCCGAGATCGCCAGGATCAACAGGCCGAGTGGCAGGTAGATCAGCGCCTGGAGCAGGTCAATGAACGAGAGGGTCGGCGGATCCGTCAGGTTCGCGCCACCAAGACAGGTGCCGAACGGCCACGAGACCGTGCAGGTGGTGATGCTGACATGGATCTGGAGGGCATCGGAGAAGAAGTTGATGATGTCCGCGCGGAAGATCAGCGCCAGCAGCAGCGTGAGGAAGGCGCCCGCGATCAGATCGCCGGAGATCAATTCTTCAAGGGTGGGCTGCTCTTCCTCTTTTTTCTTCTTCCTGCTGGTGCCATCGTCGAGGCCGAGATCCACCGTGGGGTTGATTGGCTCACCGCGCGCCCCGCGAATCCAGCGGCGAATGGTATCACTCCAGAAGATGGCGAGCAAGCCGAAATTGATGATGGCGTAGGTAAACTTGCTCTTGCCGATCTCAGGAATGGCGCTGCGGATGTGGAGCAGATTCTGGAAGAGGTTATCCAGCAGATGCTGGATTTCCTTGCCATAGAAGTAGGCAGCGCCGACGATGAGCATGCTCAGGAGCGTGACGCCGAGGGCGGCGACCATTTTGCCCCGCAAGACGCGGTTGCGTAGGATCGAGACCTCTAGCGTCATGATGAGCGCACAGAACCACAGAAAGAGTGGCCATGGCTCCTTGAAAAGCGTGAAGGTGAGGGATGGCTCGGCGCTGTCGCGGTAGCCGAGGAAGCCCGTGAGGGCGAACGCGCCCACGCCCGCCAGGCTCAGGCCCACCACCAGCGCCGCGGGGTAGCGCACGAGAAACCGGCGCGACTCCAGATCAATGACGTCGGTGATCGCGTGTTGTGGCCCTATCGGCCCAGATGATGAAGTAGACATAGATGACTCCTGACTCCGCCACTGACCCAGGGCGCGGGGAACTCTTCCCCGCGCCACCTCCCCCACCCGCCGCGCACTCGCGGATGTGCGTGCGCGGCTGTGCGGCTGGCTCATGAGGCGTTGGTTGTCCCCGCGTCACTCGATGATGCGCGGCTGCCAGCGCCCGCGACCGCAGGCTGGCCTCGGCGCCGGAAGAGCCGTGATACCCCAAAGAGCACCAGCGCGGCGAGCGAGATGCCCGTCGTCCAGCCCGGCGGATCGAATGGATGCCGTTCGATGACGAGAGCGTGCGTGAGGAGCAACAACTGATTGAAGCCCCACAACGCCAGCGAGAAGATCCAGAACGTCAGCAGCACGATCAGGCCAATCAGACCGAGGAACCGGAGCGTGTTCTCGGCCACACGCACCTGGAAGAGCGTGAGCGCCGCTGAGAAGACGATGGCCAGCACTGAAATGGCCCCCCATCCAGCGGCGGGCAGTATGTAGAACGCGACGTCAGAGAAGTGCTTCGAGCTATGAAGGTACCCTTCAACGTTTGTGGCAAGCTCCGCGAGGCCAAAGGTCGCGACGACGATCAGGCCGGGCCACGCGACATTGCGCAGCGAGAGCGCGAGGTTGCCCACCAACAGGCGCAAGCGACGATCGAGCGCGGCCTTTAGGGTGACCACCACCGTCTCGGCGACATCCGCCGCGATGGGCATGGCACCCGTGCGTGCGCGCGATGCCGCGTGTGTGTTCGCGTGCTCCGTCGTCTCCTCCACGCCTTCCACCGCGCCGAAGCCGCTGAGGGTGGCCGAGAGCGCCAGCATCAGCAAGCCAATCGGCAAGTAGATCAGCGTCTGGAGTAGATCGAGGAAGGTGAGCGTCGGTGGATCACTCACTCCCGCGCCGCCCGCGCAGGCCCCGAATGGCCACGACAGCATGCACTCAGTCACCGTCACGCCCTGTGGATGCACGAGTTGGGGCAGGAACCCAACGGAGAACAGGCCTGCCAGCAACAGGGCGAGCACCGCGCCAGCGATCAGATCGCCAGAGACCAGCTCTTGCATCGTCGGCTCAGGCAACTGCGTGCCACCCCGCGCGCCCAAGCCAATGTTCACGCTGGGGTTGATCGAACCCCCACGCGCGCGGCGAATCCAGCGCCGGATGGTATCGGCCCAGAAGATCGCCAGCACGCCAAAGTTGATGACGGTGTAGGTGCCGTTGTGGCTCGCCAGGAATTTGATGAGCGTGTGCGTCTGGAGCAGACGCTGAATGAAATCCGGCAATGATTTCGTGAAGTATGTGATGCCAACGAGCACCACGGCGAGGACGCTGATGATGAGCGTGGCGATCAGCCGCTTGCGCAGTGACGCATCACGAAAAATCGAGATCTGGAGCGTGATGACCAACGCGCAGAACCAGAGGAACAGCAGCCATGACTGCTGGAAGAGGTCGCGCGCGATACCGGTATCGTCCTTGTAGCCCAAGAAGCCAGTGAGGGCGAACGCGGCCACACCCGCCAAACTCAGCACGAGCACGAGCATGATCGGGTATTGGACGAGAAATGTGCCGCGCTGCTCGTCAATCAAGTCTGTGATGGCGCGGCGCGAGCTCGCTGGCTCGCTGGATTGTGTCGGCATGACCATCTCCTCCGCTGCGCCGACGGCATCCCGCCCACCGGCCCAACTCATCCCTAAGATACCTTTACGCATGGCCAGTGCCGCTTGTTCGAGCGGCGCCACGCGCGGATCGCATCCGCCGGCCAGGCAATAAGGGCAGGCTCCTTTGCGGCATAGCCCCCCATACTATACATGTCAGCCAACGAGATGAAAAGAGGGAAACGCACAGTTTAGCGCGGGTCATCCCCTACCCGCTCGATGTGCGCGCCCAGAGTGCGCAGCTTGGCATCCAAGTGATCGTAGCCGCGCTCGATGTGTTCGACGCCTCGTACCGTCGAGGTGCCCGTGGCGCAGAGCGCCGCGAGAATATAGGTCGCGCCCGCGCGAATATCAGGCATGGTCAGCTCAGTGGCGTGGAGCGGCGTCGGCCCGCGCACGATGCAGCTATGCAAGAAGTCGCGCTCGCGGAAGCGGCACTCTAGCTCACCCAGACACTTTGGATAGAGGCCGGTATCCGCGCCCATGCGGTTGAGATCAGCGGTGTAGTTGAAGCGGTCGGCGAAGACCGTCTCGTGGATGACCGACATGCCACGCGCCTGGGTGAGCAGCACCGTGAAGGGCTGTTGCCAGTCGGTCATGAAGCCGGGATGGACGTCGGTCTCCAGCGCGATGGAGCGCGGCGGCTCATCACCGGCGAAAAAGCGGATGCCGTCATCCCGCACGCTGAAATCCAGGCCGACCCGGTAGAGCGTATTCAGGAACGTCAGCAGGGTACCCTGGTCGGCGCCGATCAGGCGCACATCACCGTGTGTCAGATAGGCGGCGATGGCGAGGGAGACCGCCTCATTGCGGTCGGAGATGGCGTGATGCTCGGCACCGTGGAGGCGCTGGACACCATCAATCACGATCTTGCGGTCCACGCGCTGCTCGATGATGGCCCCCATCTTTTGCAGGAATTTGATGAGGTCAATGATCTCTGGCTCGATGGCGGCATTCTCGATGACGGTCACG
>JADMIN010000855.1 GCA_015478575.1 Ktedonobacterales bacterium
GCCCGCGGCCCGGCAGGCGCCGCCTCGTCGCCGGTCACGCCCCAGTACGTCAGCGCCGCTTCCTGCTCGCCCGTGACCAGCGTCAGGCGCACGCCCGTCTCCGCCGCGATGCGCCGCAGGAATACCGCCGCGTTGGTGGCCGCGCGCACGCCCTCGGTGGCGATGCCGAGCACGGTCGCCGCGCCGAGCCGGCGCGCCCGCTCCGCCTGCGTGCCGATCACCTCGATGGCCCGCGCCGCGCGCGCCGCGCCGATGGCGCCGGTCGCGCTCACGTCCGCGCCCAGCCGCACCAGCTCGAGCCGGTCGTCCAGCGGGCGCAGGTCGCGGCCATCCGCCGTTAGCTCCGCCACCACCAGGTGGATGGTATTGCTGCCGGCGTCAATCGCGGCCAGCGGCGCGGGCGGGGTGGGAATCTCGCCGTCATCCGCGCCAGGAGCGGATGACGGTGGCGCGGACGCCCGCGCTAGCGCGTAGTCGCCGACGCTCGTCGGCCTGGCATAGTGTCTCGTCGTATCCTGGGGGCCGACGCCGCGTATCCGACGCCACCGATCATGGAGTTTGCGCGCCCGCGCCATGCGATACCCGCTTTCTCTGCTCTCGCCGCTCTCGCTCTACGCTGACGCCGTTTCGATTGACCTCAATTGTGGCGACCATGCGGCGCCGTCTATCCAATCGCCTCGCATTTCTCCGTCGGGCTGGCGCGCTTCGTCGCCTTCTTTCTTACAGAACGGGGCCAGAAAGCCCCCGTCTTTCAAGCGGGGGATGAATGGCTCCCTCACCTTGACCTGCTGTATGCTTTAGGCTACACTATTGGTATGCGTAAAACCTTCAAGTACCGCCTCTACCCGTCTCATGGTCAAGAGACCCTGCTGATGAGGAGCCTCGACGAATGCCGCTGGCTCTACAACCACCTGCTCGAAGAGCGCAAGATGGCGTGGGAAACACACCAGGAAACGCTCTCGCTCTACGATCAGCAGGCGACGCTTCCGGCGCTCAAAGCCGAACGTCCGGCCATGAAGACGGTCTACTCGCAGGTCTTGCAGAACGTGGCGGTCCGGATTGACTTGGGCATGAAAGCCTTCTTTCGGCGGGTGAAGGCGGGGGAGACGCCCGGCTACCCGCGCTTCCGTGGGCGCAACCGCTACAGCAGCGTGACGTATCCCCAGGCTGACAACGGCTGTATCAAGCTTGACCACAACCGCCTGTACGCCTCTGGCCTGGGCAAGATCAAACTCGTCTATCATCGCCCCACTGAGGGGCAAATGAAGACCGCCACGATTGAGCGCACGTCTACGGGCAAGTGGTTCGTGGCGATTGTCTGCGAGGTGGCCGAGCCGACG
>JADMIN010000856.1 GCA_015478575.1 Ktedonobacterales bacterium
GGTCCGCGCCGCCTATGTGGTCGCGGCGGCGGCCCACCAGGGGGTCTGCCGCAAATCGGGTGAGCCATTCATCGAGCATCCCCTCGCGGTCGCGCGTATCCTGGCTGAGCTAGCGATGGATGCGCAAGGGATCGCGGCGGCCTTGCTCCATGACACCGTGGAAGACACCACGCTCACGCTGGAGCGGGTGGGGGAACGGTTCGGGCCAGAGATCGCCGCCATTGTGGACGGCGTGACCAAGTTTCAAGCCGTGGCGATGACTGATGCCGAGCCAGAGGCTTCCACCTCACCCGCGGCTGACCCGCAGCGCCTGCGCGAGCTTACCGCGCGCCAGAAAGCCGAGACCGTGCGGAAGCTCTTCATGGCGATGATGCGCGACCCGCGCGTCGTGCTGCTGAAGCTGGCGGACCGGCTGCACAACATGCGAACGCTGGCCTCGATGGCGCCCAACAAGCGCGAGATCATCTCGCGCGAGACCCTTGAGATTTATGTGCCGCTGGCTGGACGCATCGGCCTCTATGTCTTCAAATCAGAGTTGGAGGATCTGGCCTTCTCTTATCTGCGGCCGCAGGCCTATGCCTACACCTCCCAACGCTTGCGCGATGAGGCGGTGAAGCGGGCGGGGTGGGCACAGCGCATGTGCGACCGCATGCGGCATGAGCTAGCGGCAAGCAACATCGTGGCGGCGGTGAACTGGCGGGTCAAGCACACCTATCGCGCGTATCTAGAGGCGCAGGAAAGCGGCATGGATGTGGCGCTCCTGCATGATGTGATCGCGTTTCGCGTGCTCGTGGCGCGTCCGGGCGAATGCTACCAGGCGCTGGGTATCATTCACCATCTCTGGCATCCGTATGGGGAGCGCATCCGCGACTACATCGCTAGCTCCAAGATCAACGGCTACCAGTCGCTGCACACAGCGGTCTTCGCCCTCGATGGTCGCCTGGCGCAGATCCATATTCGCACACACGCGATGCACCGCGCGGCGCAGCACGGTGTGGCGGCCTACTGGCTCGAACGCGCCGAGGCGGGTCACCAAGGGGCACCGGGGGCGCTCCCCTGGCTGGAGCACATGCCCGCGTGGATCAGCCAGTTGGCCCACTGGCAACGTGATTCGCGGCTGACCGCGAACGATTTCTTAGAGACCCTGCGTGGTGAGGTCTTTGATGATCAAGTCTTCGTCTCCACCCCGAAGGGCGATGTGCGTGAGCTGCCCGCGGGGGCCACGGTGCTTGATCTTGCCTACCAGATCCATACCGAGATCGGCGACCATGCCATCGGGGCGCACATCCAGACGAACGGCTCCGATGGCATGTTGCTCGCATGCGACGTGCCCATCGGG
>JADMIN010000857.1 GCA_015478575.1 Ktedonobacterales bacterium
CGGCCACCGCGTGGGTGCCCTTCTCAACCGATGCGCGCTTCCCACTCGCGCGCTTTTCGTCAGCGTGCCGCTCGTCATGCGCCTCGCCATCCACCAGGGCCGCTGAGACGACCACGCGGCCACTCAGCGGCGTATATTTTAGCCCATTGTGGATGAGGTTGATCAACACCTCACCGAGGCGTCCGGCATCGGCGAGGGCATCTGGGAGGCCGTCGGGCACGGTGGCGGAAAGCGTCACGCCGCGCTCGCGCGCGAGCGGGCGCATGCGGTCAATGACGGCCTCGATCAGACCGGCGAGGTCGGTCGGTTCCAGTCGCGGCTCGATCTTGCCCGATTCGATCCGCGAGAGTTCGAGCAGTTCGGCGACCATGAGCGCGAGATGGTCAATCTCGCCGCTGATGCGCTGGGTGAAGAGGCGCGCGGCGGGGGGATCACGCTCGATGGCGCCTTCCAGGGTCTCGGCGAGCAACTTGAGGGCGGCGAGGGGGGTGCGCAACTCGTGCGAGACGTGCGCCACGAAGTCGCTGCGCACGATTTCTAGTCGGCGCAGTTCGGTGAGGTCCTCGATGGTGAGGATCAGGTGGGTGGCCGCGCCGGTGGCCGGGGCGACCGGCGGAATGGATTCGCGCGGGCCAACCCGCTGGGCCTCCTCCATCTCGTTTCCCTGGACGCGCATCGGCGTGACGATCACCCGCCACGTCTCGCCCGTGGTGGCGCGCTGGAAGGTGCGCTCGCGTTGCGCGCCCGCGCCGGTGGCCTCCAGCAGCAGTTGCGCGGTGTCATAGTCCTGGATGATGCTGGCGAGCAGGCGCCCGATCACGCGGTGGGAGGGCATATGGACGAGGCGGAGTGCCGCGCGGTTAGCGAAGACGATCATGCGGGTGCGATTGGTGACGATGACGGGTAAAGGGAAGGCATCAAGCAGCGCATCGAAGAGTTCGCGATAGTGCGTGCCATCGTGCGGCTGGGCGCTCAGGCTGCCGCGCGCCTCGGCGAGCTGGCGCTCCGCCTGGGTGCGTCGCCGCGTCTCATCGCGCAGCGTGGGCCAGAAGAAGGCGGCCACCATGATGGCTCCGGCGAGGACCGCCAGCACGATATTGAGATCTATTCCCGCGATCATAGGCGCCTAACTCACGACCAGGCTCACGACCGAGTCCGCTAACCGAGTCCGCTAACCGAGTCCGCTAACCAAGTCCGCACACGAACGTCTCTCGCGGCGGCCCTCCTCCGCATTATAGCTCAGTCGCGCGGCGCGGCCACGATTTCATCCAAGTTTAACACGGCCTTAAATGGCGCTTCACGTCGCACGGGTATCGTCAGCAACGGACAGGGAACGCAC
>JADMIN010000858.1 GCA_015478575.1 Ktedonobacterales bacterium
CGGCTCTGGGGCCGGCTGTTCCTTACCCTCTTCAATTACCAGATGACCCACTAGGACACCTGTTGGCGTGATACAATGCGACTATCCCAGAGACGGAGCGCGGAGCAAGCGGCACGGCTTCCCTGTGCCGTGCCGCGCCGCCCTATCGGGCGATGAACAGGGCGATGCCACGCTTCGTGCCGCCGAAGACCCGTCACGAGATCGCCATGACCGCGCCAAGGAAACAGGATGCGTCACAAAACAGCGGTCCCCCACCGCAAAACAACCAAGCCTGACCCTGAGCTTTATCGGCCAGACTTGTATATCAACCGCGAGATTTCCCTCATCGCCTTTGAGCGCCGCGTGCTCCAAGAGGCCCAATCTGAGCGGCATAGCTTGCTGGAGCGCGTAAAGTTTCTCTCGTTTGTCAGCTCGCAACTCGATGAGTTTATTATGGTGCGTCTGGCCGGCCTGCAAGATCAATCGCTGGCGCAGGTCAAGGAAGTCGGGCCGGACGCCATGCTCCCCAGCCAGCAGCTCGAAACGCTGCGTGCCTTGATTCTGGAGCTCTACCATGACCAGCACCGCTCCTTATGCGATGAGTTGTTGCCGCGGCTGGCGGAGGCGGGCATCGGCGTGCTTGACTATGCCCAGCTTTCGCGTGCCCAGCGCGAGGCGGCGGATAGCTACTTTCACAGCGCCATCTTGCCGGTGCTGACCCCTTTGGGCGTTGACCCTGGCCACCCGTTCCCACACATCTCCAGCCGCAGCCTGAATCTGGCGGTGACACTCCGCGATCCCGTGGCGGGCGAGCTTTTCGCGCGCGTGAAGGTCCCCGCGACGCTGCGTCGGCTGGTGCCCGTGCCGTCGGGCGCGCGTGAGCGCGTGCGTCTCAATGGGCATGGGCCGCTGCCCCGCTCTACCTTCGCCTGGCTAGAGCAGTTGATCGCGGCGCATCTGGGGCAGCTCTTCCCCGGCATTGACGTGATTGCCGCCCACCCATTCCGTGTCCTGCGCGACGCCGACCTCGAGATCCAGAGCGACGAGGCGGACGACCTGCTGGAGACGGTGGAGCAGGGGCTGCGTCAGCGTCGTTTTGGCTCGGCGGTCTGTCTGATGGTTCAGCCAGAGATGACCGCGGCGGTGCGTGAACTCTTGCGCGAGAAGCTGGAGATGGAGGCGCGCGACGTCTGGGAGCTAGAGGGGCCGCTCGGCCTGGGTGATCTTGACCAGCTCACGTCGCTCGACCGCCCTGACCTCAAGGATCCCCCCTTCGTGGCGCGCGTGCCGATTGAGTTGCGCCGTGGCCAGGACCCCTT
Source organism: Ktedonobacterales bacterium (assembly GCA_015478575.1). GTDB lineage: Bacteria > Chloroflexota > Ktedonobacteria > Ktedonobacterales > JADMIN01 > JADMIN01. Next base: position 1,299 of record JADMIN010000858.1, read on the forward strand.
CACCGCGATCCGCCACAATGATCTGCTCCTGCATCATCC
>JADMIN010000128.1 GCA_015478575.1 Ktedonobacterales bacterium
GGCTCTCCTCATGGGCGCGTACGTGGGCATCTTCTAGCGCGCCCGCCAGCGCCGCCGCGCCAGTATCCATCACGAAGACGGGGACGGGCGCGCCATCTCCGCTGGGATACGTGCGCGCCTCCTCAGCCACGGCGGCCAGCCGCGTGAGGTCGGCGGGCAACTCTTCGCGCCGATACGCGAAGGCCAGCGCATCGGGGCGCGCGCGCACCCGCGCGGCGATGGCGTCGAAGCGAAAGCGCCGGTCGCTTATACCAGGCGGGGCGGCGCCATGATCGAACGCCGCCAGGGCCAGCGCATCCACCGCCGCATCAACCCCAAAGGCCTGAAGCGCGACGCGAATCGCGGCGCCGTCGAAGTCGCGCATCTCGATCGAGACGAGATCGGATCCCAGCGCCGTGGCGAGTTGCCGTGCCTCATCCGCGGAGACGATGCGCAACCCCTGGGCCTCCACCTGGGCCAGGTCATCATCGAGGGTGCGCGCGGCGTCAGCGGTGGCATAACAGCCCAGACCGGCCTGGGCGTGGTCGCGCGCGGCCCAGGCGCACGGCCCGCCGCCCATGAGACGCCCAGTCAAGAGCACGGGGCGGCGGGCCTCGGTCGCCCGCTGGATCCGTGCCGCCACGATCACGGTGGGAGAGGGCAGCACGAACTGGAGGCAGTTCTCGATCTCGCGCCCGCTCTCGAAGAGCAGGATGTCTTGCGTGCCCGTGCCGATATCCACCGCCAGCACACGCAGACGCTCGCTCACCAATCGCCGCCTCTCACTCCCGCGGGCGGGCCAGCACGGCCCGCTAACGCAGCGGACTCTCGCTCAGCCCCTCGACCACCGCGGGATGCTCACGGTTCAACCGAAGGTTCTCGCCGCCCATTGGATCCATCACCACCAGCAGGATGCCCTCATCCACGCACAACCGCAACAAGTCACGCGCCGAGTCACGTGTCAGCCGACCACGGAAGCGGTTCTTGGGATTGAACGGATCGCCGATGAAGTTGGCGATGCCGCTGATGGTGCGCCAGGACCAGTGCCGGTCAATGTAGTCGAGAAACTGGATGAACCCCATCTCTTCTGGCTCGACCGGCCCCGCCGTCGCGGGATAGGGCAGCGCGCCATGCTGAGGCAAGCGCGAGGGACCGCCCGCGTTGCTATACCCCGCGTTGTTATAGCCCGCATTGCTGTAGCCCGCGTTGCTAAAGCCCAGTGGTACGAACTGTTCGGCGGCGCTGATGAGATCACGGCTGACCGTGCCCGGCACCCCCACGACGATGACGCGCTTGTTCAGGCGCAGCTTGAGGCGCGCACAGATGCGGGTGAAATCACGGTCGCCACTCATCAGCACGAAGGTCGTGATGGACGGGCGGTCAAAGACGGTCTCGATGATATCCATGAGCATATTGAGGTCAACGGTGCTCTGGGTAATCGTCTGCTGCTGTGGTGGCTGCTGCTGCTGCTGTGGATAGTAGCCACCATTGGTATAGCCTGTCGGCGCTTCGATCCGCCCACGCCGCTCCTCGACCTCTTCCTCAGCCGTGCAGACGGTGACCTCCGCGTGCGTCTCGGTCGCCTTCGTCGCGATCACCGCCGCCTCGCCGACCAGCCCCTCGATCGGGTGTTCATGCTGGTGTTCTTCTGGCAGCCCCTCCGCATCACCGGCCGGAATATACTCCTCTTCATCGGTGGGGGGGAGTGCGCGCTCGTACGTCGCGTGCTGCTGATACATCTGCACCTGTGCGGTGTTCTGGCGAAAGCGCTCGCGTACCTTGGCCGGGCAATCCACGCGATCAATCATCGCCGCGGTGAGGCTCCCCTTGAAGAACTCTGGCTGCCGCGTCCAGTCAGCATAGGCGCGCGCGACCATGACCGTGCCAAAGTGGCGCGCGACTCCGATCAACTCTTGCGGGTCCGGCTCGCGGTGCTGGACGTTGAGCAGGCTGTAACGAATGTTCTCGAAGTCAATGAACAAAGCTATTTCCTCAGACACAAGACGCTCCTAACCGGCTGACCCTAGTACATGGCAAAAACACAGATCCACACGCCCATCCCATACGACAAGCTCCACAAGCTCCAACAATGGAAGCTCCAACAATGGAAGCTCCAACAATGGAAGCTCCAACAATGGCCGAGCGCCAGCGGCGCCACACGCCCAGGAAAGTGAGAGGTTGAATGCATCGCGCATGGCAAATCAGATAAGTCCCTACACCATATCACATGGCAGGCGCACCATCCAGAAGCGGATAGCCGGTTGCGCCGTCTCATGCGCGAACCATCTCACGCGCTCCAGCGGCTTCACCTACAAGGACAGATCCCTATCGTGCGTGCCAGGGGTGGCCCGCCGCGCGCGGCCCCCCTGGCGAGACATTGCCGCCCTCCTCCCCTAGACACGCACCGCGCTCTTCTCCGGGCGCTTCTCCGCCTCCCAACGCAGGTCGGGCTTCCGCGCGGCCAGCGTCTGGTCGAGCCGCCCGATGACCGTCTCATGGGGAGCTTCCAAGATCAGCGCGGGCCGCTCGACCGCCTCGCGCGCGATCTGGCGCATCGTGGCGATGAACACATCGAGCGTCTCCTTGGTCTCGGTCTCGGTCGGCTCGATCATCAGAGCTTCATGCACGATCAGCGGGAAGTAGGTCGTCGGCGGGTGAATGCCGAAGTCCAGCAGCCGCTTGGCGATATCCATCGCGCTGACGCCGAGCGCCTTCTGCCGGTCGGCGGAGAAGACGAATTCATGCATGCACTCGCGGTCATAGGGCAAGTCATAATCCGCTTGCAGCGCGCGCATGAGATAGTTCGCGTTGAGGACGGCGCTCTCGCTGGCGTGGCGTAGCCCATCGGGGCCGTTGCTGCGAATATAGGTATACGCGCGCACCAGCACCAGGAAGTTGCCGCAATTCGCGCGCACACGACCAATGGAGAGCGGCCCCGCATCCTCCCAGTAGTAGCCATGCTTGCTCTTGGCAGGCAACGGCCCGGGCAGGAAGGGTACCAGATGCGCCGCGACGCCAATCGGCCCCGCGCCCGGCCCCCCGCCGCCATGCGGTGTGCTGCACGTCTTATGCAGGTTGAGATGCACGACATCAAAGCCCATATCACCTGGCCGCGTGAGGCCCAAGATGGCGTTGGCGTTGGCGCCGTCGTAGTAGAGCTGGCCACCGGCCTGGTGGACACGCCGCGCGATCTCGACGATGTTCTCATCAAAGAGGCCAAGCGTATTCGGGTTGGTCATCATCAGGGCGGCGACCTCGTCGCCATGCTCGGCCAGCACCCCCTCCAGCGCCTCCATATCCACTCCCCCACGCGCGTTCGAGGGCAGGGTAATCGTCTGGTAGTCGGCGAGCGTCGCGCTGGCGGGGTTGGTCCCGTGGGCACCATCGGGGATGAGCACCTTGTCGCGGTGGCCCGCGCCACGCTGCTCGTGATAGGCCCGAATGAGCATCAAGCCCGTAATCTCGCCGTGCGCACCCGCGGCGGGCTGCAGCGTCATGCGCGCCATGCCCGCGATCTCCGCCAAAAAGCGCTCCAACTCGTAGAGCACCTGGAGGGCGCCCTGCACCATGCTCTCGTGCTCCAGCGGATGGATACGCGCGAAGCCCGCCAGGGCGGCCATGTCCTCGTTGATCTTCGGGTTATACTTCATCGTACAGGAGCCGAGCGGATAGAACCCAACATCCACGCCGAAGTTGCGCTGCGAGAGGTGCGTATAGTGGCGTACCACCTCGATCTCGCTCACCTCCGGCAACGGCGCTGGCTCCTCACGCAAGAACTCCCGCGGAATGAGCTGACTCAGCGGGCGCTCAGGCAGATCCATCAGGGGCAGTGTGACGCCACGGCGTCCCGGTGCCCCCTGCTCAAAAATCAGTTGCTCGGTGCTCATGACTCGGTGCCCACAATCTCTTCTAGGGCTGCGACCAGCGTCTCAATATCTTCACGTGTGCGCGTTTCCGTGACACAGAAAAGGGTGGCCTGCCCCAACTCTGGATAGTCGCGGCTGAGGTCATAGCCACCCACAATGCCGTGGTCGCGCAGCGCGGCGTTCAGTTGCTCCGCGGGCAGCGGTGTCGCGACGGCGAACTCGTCGAAGAAGGGGCGCGTGAAGAGCGGCGTGAAGCCCGCAATGGCGGTGATGCGCTCGCGGGCATAGTGTGCGCGGCGCAGGCACTGTTCCCCTAGCTCGCGGAAGCCCTGCTTGCCCAGCGCGGCCAGATAGACGGTCGCCGCCACCGCCAGCAACGCCTGGTTTGTGCAGATATTGGAGGTGGCACGCTCGCGCTTGATCTGCTGCTCCCGCGTCTGGAGCGTCAGCACATAGCCCGTCTGGCCACGGGTATCCACGGTCTTGCCAGCGAGCCGCCCCGGCAGCCGTCGCAGGAACTCCGCGCGCGCGGCGAAGAGGCCAAGCGCCGGCCCGCCATAGCCGATGGGATTACCGAGGCTCTGGCCTTCCGCCGCCACGATATCCGCGCCATACGCACCCGGCGCGGCAAGGACGCCGAGCGAGGCTGGCTCGGTAATGGCGACGACAAAGAGCGCTTTCGTGCGGTGGGTCAACCGCTCGATGGCGCGAACATCCTCCAGCGAGCCGAAGAAGTTCGGATGCTGAATGATGACGGCCTTTGTCGCGGGCGAGAGCGCCTCTTCCAGTGCGGCGAGCGAGGTCGCGCCGTCTTCCAGCGCCAGCTCGCGCAGCGTGAAGCCGCGCGCGTGGGCGTACGTCTGGAGCGTCACTCGGTACTGCGGGTCGAGCGCGCGCGAGACCAGCACCTCCCCCCTCCCCGACGGCCCAACCGCCAGCAGCGCCGCCTCCACCACGGCCGTCGAACCATCGTAGAGCGAGGCATTGGCGACATCCATATCCGTGAGCTGGCAGACCATCGTCTGGAACTCATAGGTCGCCTGGAGCATGCCCTGGCTGATTTCCGGCTGGTAGGGGGTGTAGGAGGTAAGGAACTCGGCGCGCTTGGCCAGATGGGGCACGATGCTCGGCACGAAGTGATCATAGCTACCGGCGCCCAGGAAGGAGGGATAGTGATCGAGGTCGGCGTTTTGCTCCGCGAGTCCCATCATCATGCGACGGACATCCAACTCAGGCAGCGCGGGCGGCAGGTCCAGCGAGCGCTGAAGTCGCACCTCAGCGGGGATGGGCGTCAGCAAATCCTCGATCGTGGTCGCGCCGACCGCCCGCAGCATCTCTTGCCGCTCGGTACTCGTATGGGGAACATAGGTCATAACCGGTGAATCCTCGCTCTTCGCTCTGGGCAGCGCCTATCGGGCAGCGCGCATGCTCCCTCAGCCGCGCCTCACCATGAGCCGCTCGTGTGAGGTATCTCGCCCACGTGCCGCGTGGTCGCGCTTCGTCGTGCGCGGACCTGACAAGATGGTGGGCCATGTCAGCGAGATAGACTGCCTTAGCGTCATTATACGAGGCGACGCCCTCTCTCCTCAAGCCGCTTGGAGAAATGGCCTGGGGATCCTCCCGCGGACGGGCGGCGCGCCTCTCCGCCGCGGTCCGCCTGTGCGCACGCATGGGATGCGTTCCCGCGAGGAACGGGAAGCATGGTATACTGGTGCGCGGAGTGTCGCGTGCGATGGCGGTCATGCGAGAGAGGTGACGCATGTACTATGTGGAGGTGGAGACCCCGGAGGGCATCCGGCGCATCCAGTTGACACGTGATCGCATGAGCATCGGGCGGCTCTCGTATAACGATGTTGTGCTGCCCAGCGCGCAAATCTCACGCCAGCACGCCGAGCTGCGCCGCGTCAATGGCGAGTGGTGGATCGCCGACCTGCATAGCACCAACGGCCTGCGCTTCAACTCCGAGCGGATCCAGGAGCGCCGCCTCTCGCCCGGCGATTGCGTCATGCTCGCGCCCAGCATCACCATCCGCTTTCTCAGCGCGGCCTCGCCGCCAGCCGTTCCGCCCGATGCGCTCCCCTGGCGCGCGGCCCCGGCGCCTGCCATCAGCCTGGTGCCTTCCGCTGGCGGGGGCGCCATGAGTGACCCGCGCGTTCCCAGCGCGGCCAGGCGCGAGCGTGCGAAGCGTGATGGCGGGCAGGGCACCCTGCCGAACAGGGGCGGCTATCCCGTGCCGCGTGGCCCGCTGAATGCGGGCAGCGAGTTGAGCGATCCCTTCCGCCGCGGCTACCCCGCCGACGAGCGGCACCGCGTGACCGCTGGCCCAGCGCACAACCTGCTACACGTCTGCCAGACGTGCGGCCAACTCACCGCGCCCGATGCGGTCTATTGCCAGAATTGCCACCACTCCATCGCCTATGAATGCGCCAATTGCCGCTTGAGTCTGCTGCCAGTTCAGGAGCGCTGCCCACGCTGCCAGGCGCCCAACCCCGGTTCGGTGCGTCGCGCCCACCGCACCACCGGTATCTAGTGGAGCGCGCCACCTTCCCAGAAGCCACCGGTCGGCTTGACGGCGGTGGGTGCCACCGCGCACAATACCCCAGGCACATGATGTGCGGGCCGCGCATCCGATACCCCACGGCGGCTGTCAGCACCATCAGCGCCATCCCAGTTTGGCTTGGTTCAGGAAGCGGAGGCTGCTATGACAATGCCAACTCGCGACCCACGACGCGACCCCGCGCGCTCTTCTCTCCTCACCGCCGGTCCAGGGGCGGATAAACAGGCGGATAAACAGATCGAGCTTGGCGATGAGCCTGATGAAGAGGATTTCGAGGATGATGAGTGGATAGATGATGAGCTTGACGATGAGGATGACGACGACGACCTGGAAGAACTCGACGATCTCGATGACGACAAGCTCGATGAGGAGGAGCTTTGATCTGCTGGTGTCCCCGCCCTCTGCCAGGAGGCGCCGCCCGCGCGGCGCCCGCCTGGCTCGCGGGCGCGCATAGCCCGCTCCCCCTGCGCGCCCGCGCGGGTCTAGGCGATCGGCGCGGGCGCGTTTTGTCGTGTGCCTGGGCGCCGGAAGCTGAAGTAGACGCGGGCCAGGGTCAGCCAGAGCACCAGGGCGCAGGCGCCGAAAT
>JADMIN010000129.1 GCA_015478575.1 Ktedonobacterales bacterium
TGCGCACGCATTCACTACCATGCGATCCACGCCCTCCACCACCAGCGTCGCATAAATCACATCAGGGAGCGCGTACCATGAAGGAAAGGCGAGGTAGCGCGGGACCCAGAGTGGCTTAAACTTATTGTTGAACGCCTCCAGCGAATGCAATTGGAAAGCCGACCCCAAAAGGCCGAGCAGGCGCCGCCCGCCAGGCAGCGACTGGAGCCACGACGCTGTGGAGAAATTGAGGCTCATGGCCGCCGCGCCGCGCGCCTGGAGCTGGCAGAGTGTCTCAATCACCAGAAACTCCATCGTGGCATTAGGGGCGCTGAACGAGCGGCGTGTCAGGTCCAGTGAGTAACAGCCCTCGCCACCAGGCAACAGGGTCAGGTAGCCAATTGGCTGGCCCGCGGGGTCATAGGCCAGACTGATGAGGCAGTCAGGGTCATCCTGCGTGGGGAAGCGCCCCAATGTCATGCAACAGCCGTGATCCTGCCCACCACGGGCCATACGCCACTCCGCGTCAATGCGCTGGAGTATGGCCCGCTGCCGCTCGCCAAGTTCTGGTACGGAGAGGAGCCGCACGCCATAGCCGCGCTTCGCCAGCGAGCGTTGCACCCAGCGCATCTTCTTGCTCAACCGCTCGACCGAGAACGCGCGCAGATCCACCATCGCCTCGGTGCCGATCATCGCCGTACGCATCCCCGCCGCTTGAGCGATAGGCCGCTCGTCGTGCGCAAGCGCCACCGCGGCGGGAATCAGGTGCCGCGCCTTACAATACGCGCAGAAGGCCTGGTACACATCCGCCCGCACCTCGTGCGGCGCCATAATCGCCCCCACTTGGAGAGCTACCCGGCCCACCAGCCGATAGCTGATCGCGCCGCGCCCGGAGGGATCCTCAAAGACACTCACATCGCTGCGCCGCGCGATATAAGCCAGCGAATTGTGTGATGCGCGTCCGAAGCGCAGATAGAGATCGTCGTGCGTTGGCCCACCCTGCGGGCGGATCAGCGATGTCCACGAGATTAGGATGAAGATGCCGACCAAGAAGAAGGGCAAGAGCACCTGCGACTGGTGAAACCAGATATCTTGCAAGGTGAGCTTGGCGGTCAGTAAGAACTGGATGTGGCCCAGAATCGAGCCGACGTGCAACCGCTGACGCACGAGCGAGCGCAGCCCCCCCAAGAGTGCCACGCCGAGCAGAGAATAGAGCCGACCGATAACCAACAAGGTGACCGCCAGACGGACGACATCCAGCGGGGTGTACCGGACGGGGAGGGAGTGCGACATCTGGCGGTCGCGCCAGACCGCCACCAGCAGGACGGCATCGAGCAATGCCTCTTCGACATCAAGACCCTTGAGGACATTGGTCAAGATGGCCAGCCCCGCGCACGCCATCAGCAGACGCGCCGCGCGCCGATGCCCCTTGGCCGCGGGATATGCCAACAAGAGCATCGCCACGCCCACGAAGAGCGTCATATCCTGCGCCGCCAAAATGATCGGGAGTGGCAGGCGCAGCCGATGTGCCAGTACGAGGAAGCGCCCAGGCCAGATCGGCAGCAACGCCGACAGCACATTGATGCTGCCGACGGCGTAATAGAGCAGCGTGCGCCATCGCATACGCATAGTTGTTTCCTTATCCCTTCCCAAGGTCACCGGGGCTTCAGTATAGCAAATCCCCGCTGACCTGGCTATCCTTGCGGGAAGAATTGGGCATGAGCAGCCGACGAGAGGCGAGCGAGCGCCTAAAAGCGCTCACCCGCCCATGCTCTCACGCCCTACCATATTATTGTCACCACACCCAACGACACAGACCAAGCACGGAGCCACGCACCAGAGGAGTGTGTGTTCGATCACCATGCTACCGGCTACCGTGGGCCGCTGCGGGCGATCGTGGGACGCGCGGCGCGCGGCGTGCCTGTAGGGGCCGGGCGCCTGTTGGGGGGCGACGCGATGTCGCCAGAAGGGCCGCCGGGTGCCCCGCATGGTCACAGCACCCCCAACTCGCGTCGTCGCGCCTCCAGCCGCGTCAGCGTATCCTCGGCGGTGGCCAGCGCGTCACGCTCCTTCTGGACTACCTCTGGCCGAGCGCGCTCGACGAAATGGGGATTGTCCAGCACCTTGCGTGCGCGCTCGATGAGCCGACGTGTGGCCTCCATCTCGCTTTCGATCCGCGTGACCTCCTTCCCGATATCCAGCAGGCCAGCGAGCGGCAGGTAGATCTCGATACCGCTCGCTACCAGTGCCATCGCCTGCTCCGGCTTGGTGGTGAGCTTGCGCTCGATCTGTGGCGGCTCGGTCCGCGCGAGCTGCTCGATCAGCGCCGCCTGCTGCTTGAGCAGCGGTGCCTTGCCACCCGCCACCAGAATCGCCCGCACCCGTCGCGCTGGCTCGACCTCAGCCTGCTTGCGCGCATCACGGATGCGCGTCACGATCTCGCGCACCAAGGTCATCTCCTCCTCGGCTCGCGCGTCGCGTTGGTGCTCCGCCGTCGCCGTCAGTTCCGGCCACACCGCCACGATCAGCGCGGGCGCTGGGCGCTCCGCCTCCGGCATGTCCGCATAGAGATGCTGCCAGATCTCCTCCGTCACGAAGGGCATGAACGGATGCAGCAGCCGCAGGGACCGATCCAGCACCGCACGCAGGATGCGCGCGGTTCGCTCACGCTGCGCCGGATCGCGCAACTGGATCTTCGCGACCTCGACATACCAGTCGCAGTACTCCGACCAAACGAATTCAAAGAGCTGCCGCCCCGCCTCACCGAACTGGAACGCCTCCAGCAGCCGGGTCACGTCCACCGTGAGCCGTTGCGCTCGGCTTACGATCCAGCGATCCGCCAGCGTCTTGGGTTGCGTCATTTCCAGGGCGAGCACGCCCGTCTCGATCTCCGCCGTCTGCCCGATGACAAAGCGCCCGGCGTTCCAGAGTTTGTTGGCGAAGTTACGATTGCCCTTGATGCGCTCAGGCACCAGCTTCATATCGTTGCCCGGCGTGCTGCTCGTCGCCAGCGTAAAGCGCAGGGCATCGGTGCCGTACTCGTCCATCACCTCGAGGGGGTCTACGACATTGCCGAGCGACTTGCTCATCTTGCGCCCTTGCGCGTCACGCACTAGCCCATGCAGATAGACCGTCTGAAACGGCGCCATACCCAGGAAGTGGATGCCCGCCATCGCCATGCGCACCACCCAGAAAAAGAGGATATCGTACCCCGTCTCCAGCACGCTGGTGGGATAGAACTGGCGCAGGTCGGGCGTATCTTCCGGCCAGCCGAGCGTGCTGAAAGGCCACAGCCATGAACTAAACCAGGTATCCAGCACGTCAGCATCGCGCTCCAGACGCTCGCTGCCACAGCGTGGACAGGTAGAGGGATCCTCGCGCGCCACCACAACCTCGCCGCACGCCTGGCAATACCAGGCGGGAATGCGATGGCCCCACCATAACTGACGCGAGATGTTCCAGTCGCGGATATGCTCTAGCCAGTCGAGGTAGGTCTTGGTGAAGCGTTCGGGTACGATGCGCATCTGGCCGTACTTGACAGCGCCGAGCGCACCAGTGGCGAGTGGCGCCATCTTCACCCACCACTGCATCGAGATCAGCGGCTCGATCACCGTGCCACAGCGCGAGCAATGACCAAGTGGAATCGTGTAGTCCTCACGCCTGACGAGCAGCCCCATCCGCTCAAGCTCCGCGACGACACCCTTGCGCGCCTCGTAGCGGTCCTGCCCCACGAAAGGGCCAGCCTGGTCCGTCATCCTGGCATCGAAGCCGATGACTTGGATGCGCTCTAGGTGGTGGCGATTGCCTATCTCGAAGTCGGTTGGGTCGTGAGCGGGCGTCACCTTCACCGCACCGGTGCCGAAACGCTGGTCCACGGCGTCGTCGGCGAGAAGAGGAATACGCCGGTTCAGTATGGGCAGGATGGCGAAGCGCCCCACCAGCTCGCGGTAACGCGCGTCCGCTGGGTGGACCGCGACCGCTGTATCGCCCAGAATCGTCTCAGGCCGTGTCGTGGCGACGGTGATGAAGCGCGTCTCACTCTCGCCCGCTTCCGGCTCCAGTGGATAGCGCACGTAGTAGAGCGTCCCTGGCGTCTCCTCCGTCTCGACCTCTAGGTCGGAGATCGAGCTAGAGCAGCGCGGACACCAGTTGATGATGCGCTCGCCGCGATAGATCAGGCCTTCTTCATAGAGGCGGACGAAGACCTCGCGCACCGCCTGGGCCAGCCCTTCATCCAACGTGAAGCGCTCGCGCGACCAATCGCACGAGGCGCCCAGACGCCGGTGCTGATCCTGAATGCGACTCTTGTAGCGGCGCACCCACTCCCAGACACGCTCAACGAAGGCGTCGCGCCCCAACTCCTGGCGCGTCTTGCCCTCCTTGGCCAGCTCGCGCTCGACCACCGCTTGCGTGGCCATGCCCGCATGATCCTCGCCGGGCACCCAAAGGGTTGGCTCGCCGCGCATACGGTGGAACCGGATCATCACATCTTCCAGGGTAGCGGTGATCGCATGACCCAAGTGCAGGGCGCCCGTCACATTCGGCGGCGGCATACTGATGACGAACGGCGGTCGGTCGGGGTTACCGCGGGGCTGGAAAAAGCCGCTCTCTTCCCACCAGTGATAGAGCCGCCGCTCTACACTTCCCGGCTCATACGTCTTCGGAATCTGGTCCAGCCGACGCTCGGCTATCGGCTCAGTAGCCATATGCGCTCTCCCTCTCGCTCGCTCACAGCATACAAAAAGCCTTCCTCGCCAAGGACGAGGAAGGCTCTCGCGGTACCACCTTGAATTCGCGGCCCGATGCACCACTCCAGGAACGTGGACCGCCTCTACCGCGCGCTAACGGGCGCATTCCCGCGTGAGGCTATCGTCACACACCCCACAGGCTCCCAGGCCACCTTCAGCGGATCGCGCCGCGGGGGACTCGCACCCAAGGTCCCCTGTCGCTGTCAGCGCTTTCTCGCCTACTCATCCCGGTCATCGCCACATACTCTCGAGAGAAGTATACTCTTGGAGTGGCGCCTTGTCAAAATCGGCCAAGCAGACATCTCGGCCATGCCTCAGGCCAGAGCCACACGCTAGACTGAGATTTTCAGTTTCACGATATCGAAGAGGCGGGTGCGTAATGCCTTCTCGTCGTGGCGTAAGAGCGTCTGTTCGAGGTCACGCATCCACTGATCCAGCGTGGCGCGGGTCAGCACGTCGCCATCATAGGCGACCTGGAAGATCTTGCTCTGTCTCGTCGAGAGCAATCGCTCATCTGGAGCGGCCAGAATCTCATGCATCTTCTCACCCGGACGCAGGCCCGTAAAGATCACGGGAATGTCGTGGTCCACGCGCAGGCCGCGCAGCCGGATCATCTTTACCGCCAGATCGGCGATCTTGACCGGTGCGCCCATATCCAGCAAGAAGAGGCCGCCACTCTCAGCAATGGTGGAGGTGACGATGACCAGACCGCACGCCTCAGGGATCGTCATGAAGTAGCGCGTCACGCTCGCATTCGTGACCGTCACCGGCCCGCCGGCCTCGATCTGTTTGAGGAACGTCGGCACGACACTGCCACGGCTGCCGATGACGTTGCCGAACCGCACCGCGCAGAAGATGGTGGGGCTATCCGCCGTCTGCGCCATCGCCTGGACGACGATCTCGCCGGCCCGCTTTGAGGCGCCCAGAATGTTGATTGGGTCAGCGGCTTTGTCGCTGGAGACGAAGACAAAACACTCGGCGCCGTGCTGGCGCGCGAGGCAAGCCATCCAATAGCTGCCGAGGACATTGGTGCGCACGGCCTGCTCAGGATGTTGCTCCAGCAGCGGCACATGCTTATAGGCGGCGGCGTGGAAGATAATGTTGGGGCGCTCTTTGCTGAAGAGTTGCTCCATATCGTCGCCGTCGGTGATGTCGCCGATGCGCAGCCGCAGGCGATCGGCGTGCTCATCGCCGCGCAGACTCTCGGCCAGATCGAAGAGACCCGTCTCATTATTATCGAGCGCGATGACTCGGCTCGGGCCATAGCCCACCAACTGGCGACAAAGCTCAGAGCCGATGGAGCCAGCGCCGCCGGTCACTAGCACTGTCTTGCCCTGGAGCGCGATCCGCGCCTCGTGGGTCTGGAGCGGCACGACCTCACGGCCCAGCAGATCGGCGATGTTGACCTCACGCAGATAGAGGGGATCACGAGTGTCACCGACCACCTCTTGCAATCCACGGACTATCTTGATGCTGGCCGTTGTCTGCTGACAGATGGCGATGATCTCGCTAATGCGCTCACGGCTGGCCGTGGGCAACGCGATGGCGATCACATCCACACCGTACCGCTCCACGACCGGGGGAATATGGTCAATTGGCCCGATAATCGGCCGATCATGGATACGTCGCCGCCACTTGCCTGGATCATCATCTACGAAGGCGACTGGCTGGTAGCCATACTTGCCGTTGAGCATCAGGCGCGAGACAAACGCCGCGCCCGCTTGGCCCGCGCCCACGACGAGCACACGACTGCGGTTGCCCGCGTCACGCGGGAGGCTGCTGGAGTTGATGAGGCGCGGCATGATCTTGACCGAGCCGAGGAAGAGGAATGAGAGGAGGCCGCCGCCCACGATCACCCCCAGCGGCAGCAGACGCACATCCTTCTGGCCGAGCACATCCAACACCGCCACCAGCACCATCATGATGCCCACCGCTTGGGCCAGCGAGAAGCCATCGCGCAGGCTAGCGTAGCGCCACAGCCGCCGATGCAGGCCAAGAAGATAGGAGATGATCGCGTAGATGCCTCCGACAAAAAGGTTCGGCACCAGCAACTCACGCATCTGCTGCCGCAGATGCGAGGTCTCGACGAAGCGCAACAGCGTGGCCGCCTCAAAGGCCAACGCGACGATCAGTACATCCAGCACAACCGAAGGGCCGTAGTTGCGCACACGCCGCTCGGCCTGCTGATACGCCCAAGTTGCCACAGCCCCCGGCGACCGTCGCCGTTGCGCCCCTGCTCCCTTGGGTGCGG
>JADMIN010000859.1 GCA_015478575.1 Ktedonobacterales bacterium
GCGGTGGCGGGGATACTCGCCGGCATCGCATCGGGGTCGAACAGCTCCGCCAGTTCCGCTGGCGGATCGTAGGGGCAATGCGGGCCGGGGAAGCCAACCATCATCGCGAAGGGGCTATCCGTTGGGTGCCCTTCGATGAACGCGCACGCCTGAGCCGCGACCCACGTATCCACCTGATGCGCGGCGGGAATGCGGCTGACAATTGCCCCCTTGTTTTCGTGGTATCCCGCATGCTCATTGCCGTGATACTTCTTGTGCCCATGCTCCTGAAGATAGCGCGCGTAGTCATCCTGAATGTGGATGTGCCGTTTGTCCTCCGCGATGACGCGATAGGCAAACCCTTCAGTACTGTCCCACGGATAGAAGTGCATCTTGCCAATCCCGGCGGTGGTGTACCCGGCAGCGGCGAGCATTTCCGGCCACGTCGGCATGCCGCACGCGGTGTGGTCCGGGCGCAGCCAGGAATAGTTATTCAGGACGCCCGTGCGGATCGTGTTCTGGCCCGTGAGGAGCGAGGCGCGCATCGGCACACAGAGCGGTGAGGGAGAGATGGCACGGGCATAGCGCGTCCCCCCCGCGCAGAGTGAGTCAATGTGCGGGGTCTGGATGAAGTCCGCGCCGTAGCAGCTCAGGAAGTCGGGGCGTAACTGATCGGGCATGAGAAAAACGACGTTCATACGGACGGGCATACCGATCTCCTATCAGCGCAATTCACGATTGAGGCGCGGGTCGAGGATGTCCCTGAGCGCATCGGCGATGAAGTTGAAGCCGATCAGCACCAGCGCCAGCGTCAGCCCCACCGTGATCGCGTACGACGGCACCTGGTAGAGATACGTCCGCGCGATCTGCAACATGCTGCCCCACGACGGGTTCGGTGGCTGCACGCCAATACCGAGGAAGGAAAGCCCCGCCTCCAACAGCACCGCAAACGAGAGCGCGACGCTCAGTTGCACCAGCAACGGCGGCACAATGTTCGGCAGCACATGCCGCCCCATGATCCGCCCCGGTGGCGCGCCCAATGCCCGTGCCGCCGCTACATATTCCCGCTCCCGCTCAGTCAGCGTCGCCGCCCGCGCGATGCGCGCGAAGTCGGGGATGCTCGCCACGCCAATGGCGATACCGACGCCCTTCGCCCCCGCACCGACGACGACGGTAATGGCGATGCCCATCAGAATCGGTGGAAAGGCGAGCAGGACATCGAGGAGGCGCGTGACAATGGCGTCCACCGGGCCACCGAGATAGCCTGCCACAACCCCCGCCGCCACGCCGACCATCGCGCCGGTGACAACGGCGCGCAACCCGACGCCGACGGAAATGCGCGCCCCATAGAGGAC
>JADMIN010000130.1 GCA_015478575.1 Ktedonobacterales bacterium
TCTTCACTGGAGCGGAGATTCTGGTGATCATCGGGTCGGAGTACGGTCGCCTGGTTCCTTCGACCAGCGGCCATCCGTCCGAGACCGCTGGGCGGTACACTTTTCAGGATGGCATCGGCGAGGTCGGCTTCATCAATCCAGTCCGCGAGCCGTTCTGCCGCTGATGTGATCGCATTCGCCTCACCGCTGATGGGCACCTGCGCACCTGCCTCTTCGCGCACACCGAGACTGATCTGCGCGCGGTGCTGCGCTCCGGCCAGAGCGATGAGGAACTGGCGCGCGCCATCCGCGTTGCCGTCTGGCATAAGGAACTGAAGCACCACATCGGCGACACGCGCTTCCGCCGTACCGCCCGCTCGATGTCCATGATCGGCGGCTAGGGGCCAGGGATGGTATAGGCAATCCTTGCCGAAGGGCACATGCGCGTGGCGCGTGGCGCGTGGCATCGTATACTGGCTCTTGGTGGGTGCTGGCCCATTCAGGAAGGGGCGCTCGTGCTCCAGGGCGAGGGATGGCGGCGCAGGGATGATGGAGGTGGTGTTATGCGGATACGCGCGTGTTGGTTCGCGATCTGGGGGGTGATGGCCAGTGCGCTCGCGCTGACACTACTGGCGCTGCCGGCATGCGCATCGAAGCCGTCCGCTGCCACGTCCGCGGCTACGCCGACAGCGGTCGCTCCTACGCCCGTGACGCGCGCAACGGCGACACCCGTCCCCGCCCCGCCCTATGCTGGCACGACCTACACCGATGCCAAACTTGGCTTTCGGCTGCTGGTCCCGTCGGGCTGGCGTGCCGTGCCACAGCCAGGCACGCGCGCCGCCGCGAGCACTACCACGGTCCTGCTGGAAAGTGGGCAGAATGCGACGATCCAGGTCGCGGTGATGCGTGGGCCGGGAATGCCCGCCACCTTTGCCCAGCGCGGCGCGCCAGGTCTTCGCGTCGGCGCCTATCCCGGCTTCAGTGCCGATACGTCGCTGCGTGAGGGGAAAGTGCCCTGCCTCGTGCGTCTCTTCCTCGCTGGGCAGGATTATGTCATCGCGGATTGGTGCGCGATGGACGATACGGCGCACACCGCGCAGTTCGGGGCGGTGCTCGCCACCTACCAACCCGCGGCCACGGGATTCACGCCCGCCGCGCCCTCCGCCCCTCCGCCCCAGAGTTGCGCTCAGGCCCAGGCGACGCACGGCTACAACGCGGCGGGCTGGGGTCGCATGCTGGCGCCGCCCAACGGCGGAGCGGGTCCCTACCAACTTGGGGCATACGTGTGCAGCAACACTGGATCGCCCGATCGCTATCTCTTCCAATGCACCGAACTGATCAATCGCGTCATCCGCGAGCTATGGGGCCTCTATCACGTTCCGGGCAGCGCGGCCCGCTACTTTGATTACTATCAGGATGGCACGCGCCATCCCGGCAATATTCGTGACCTGCCGGCGGGGAGTTATCAGTACTCGGACGACGCCAGCCAAGGTACGAGCGCGTTCAAGCCGCGTATCGGCGATCTGCTCGTCTTTCAGGATGTCACCGCGCCCCGCGTCGGGTGGACGTCAGGATTGACCACGTCCCCTGGCCATATCGCCATCATCACCGGTGTGGATGCGGGAAATGTCTATGTCGCTCAAGAGAACTACAGCGACAGTCAATACTTCATGGCGCTGCCAATGGCCACCACCGCCCACGGCTACGCGATCACCGACCGGAGTGGCATCCCCAACCGTATCGTACGCGGCTGGATCCACTTCACGGCGAACGGCGGCCCAGCGGATTAGCGTCGCTACGCCCGCGGGGTGACGCTCGGCGGGGGCGCTAGCGCCAGCAGTGCCACGGCCTCGGCGGGCGAGGCCACCCAACGCGCCCCCGCCGCCGCGAGCGCATGATACAGCGCTGGCCCGCGTCCAGAGAAGTCACGTGCCCGCGCGTCCGCCACGGTCACATCCCGCTCATGCGCGTCGTCACCAGCGAGCGCCATGCCTGGTTCGAGCACGATGACCAGCGCGCCATCGGCGAGCGCGGCGAGCGCGGCCTCGAGCAGACTCACGTTGCCGGAGCCGAGCGGCATGGGGCAGAGCATGACGGCGCCCGCCATACGCATCCGCTCGCGCGCCGCCGCCAATCCCTGCGCTGAGACGGGCGCATAGGGCGGCTCCTCGATACACTGCGCCGCCAGTCGCCGCGCCAACGCGCAATCGCTGTCGCCCACATTGAGCGGCCCCGCGCTGAAAGGGATGCCCGCGTCAGCCAGCGTGCGCATCAAGAGCTCGCCTGAGCCGCCCCCCGCGAGGATGTGCGCGCGCGCGACCGTGGCATGCGCGTCGGTATCCGCCGCCTCATCCCGCCCAGTATAGCCCGGCGGCAGCACGCTCAGATGCTCCTCGCCGCGCAGGATGCCCACTCGCACCGGCGTCCCATACACCCGCGAGAGCAGGGCGCCATCCAGCACACGCGCGGGCGGGCCATCGGCGACGACACGGCGGTGGAAGAGCACGAGGCGCGGGAAGTAGCGCGCGGCCAGATTGAGGTCATGCAGCGCCGCGATCACGGTCAGCCCGCGCTCGGTATTGAGGCGGCGGAGCAACTCAAGCATCTCGATCTGATGCTTGATATCCAGGTGGGCCGTCGGCTCGTCCAGTAACAGCACGCTCGGTGCCTGGGCCAGGGCCAACGCCACGATGACGCGCTGCCGTTCACCGCCGCTGAGTTCGTTGAAGACACGGTCGGCCAGCGCGGTGGTGTTGGTGGCCGCCAGCGCCGCGGCCACCGCCTCGCGGTCGTCGCTGCCGAAGGTGCCGAGGATGCCCCGGTGCGGCGCGCGCCCCATCTCCACCAGTTGGCGTGTGGTGTAGGCGAATTGCACCGAAAACGCCTGGGGCACGACCGCGACCATGCGTGCCAGCGCCCGCCGCGAGAGACGCCGCGACTCGGCTCCATGCAACAGCACGCGCCCGGTGAGGGGCTTGAGCGTGGCGGCGGCCAGCCCCAGGAGGGTGGATTTGCCGGCGCCGTTTGGCCCCAGCAAGCCCACCATCGCGCCGGGCGCGACCGCGAGCGTGACATCCTCGATCACGGGTTCGCGGGCATAGGCGAAACCGACCTGCTCGAAGGCCAGGGCCGCCAGCGTCTTTGCCATAGGAGATCCTTACCAGGAGTAGCGGGAGCCGGAGCGCCGCAACAGCCAGAGAAAGAACGGCCCGCCCACCAGCGCCGTCAGCACGCCGAGCGGCAACTCCGAGGGCGCGACCAGCGTGCGCGCGAGCAGGTCAGCCGCCACCACGAAGATCGCGCCGCCCAGGGCCGAGGCGGGCAGCAACAGGCGATGGCGCGGGCCAAGCAGGATGCGGCAGAGGTGGGGCGCGACCAAGCCGACAAAGCCGACCAGGCCACTGATCGAGACGGCCCCAGCCACCAGCAGCGAGGCCACCGCGACGATGGCCAGCTTGGCACGCTCCACCCGCCAGCCCAGGTGGCCCACCATCTCCTCACCCAGCGCGAAGGCATCCAGCACTGGCGCGAGCAGGAGGCTGGCCGCCAGACCGACGATGACAAGCCCCCCCACCAGGAGAACTGGTGCCCAGTCCTGTACAGCTATTCCACCAGCGAGCCAGACATACAGCCCCACCGCCCGCAGCCCCAACCGCTGATTCTGGGTGATGAGGAGGGTCTGAGCGGCGGCGAAGATCGCCCCCACCGCTACCCCAGCCAGGAGCAGCGTCACCACCGGCGTCCGCCCACGCCGCGTCGCCAGCGCATAGACGAGCGCGACCGAGAGCAGCGCGCCAGCGAACGCCATCACCGCCAGCAGGCTAAAGCCGACCCAATAGAGGGAAAACGCCGGCAGGAGGAACGCCACGGTCGCGCCGAGCGCCGCGCCAGAGGAGGTGCCCAGCAGCAGAGGATCTGCCAAAGGGTTGCGCAGGAGCCCCTGGAAGAGTGTGCCCGCCAGGCCCAACGCCGCCCCCACCAATGCCGCGCCGCAGACTCGCGGCAAGCGCAGAAGCACGATCGCTTGATCTATGCTGGACCACCGCGGCGCGAAGTGGAGAAAGGGCAGTTGATTGAGGATGACACGCGCGGTGGTGAGCGGCGCGATCGGCACGGCGCCCACGCCGGCGGCGGCCACCAGCGTGGCGAAGAGCACCAGCGCCATCAGCGGCAGCGCTCCCGCCCTCCAGCCCGCGCGCATCCGTGGCCGTACCCAGCCACGCGGCGTGACGGCCACCAAGGGCGCCGCGGGTGCCACGGCATCCGCCCGTCGCCGCCGATCGAGCATGCGCGCCACAGCTTCTTGCCTCCCCTCTCCTACCGGTCTGGCGATCCAGAGATGGCGAATGCGCGGGCGGCTCGCCTCCCAGGATGGCTCACCCTCTGGCAAGACTCACCCTCTAGCGGGCCGCCGCGTGGTCTTGCGCGCGAGGCGATGACGCACGATCTCCCCGCGCGCGTGCTTTCTCCATTCCGCGCCTATGCGCCGAAAAGCTCAGGGTGCAACTGCTTGGCCACCTGCTCCAGCGCATCCACCAGTCGCGGGCCAGGGCGCTGAATAGGATTCGGGTCAAGCGCATAGATCCGGCCGCTCTTCACCGCGGCGAGCGTCGCCCACCCTGGCCGGGAGGTGACTGACGATGGTGTGCCGCTGTACTGCGCGCCGCCAGTCAGGATAATGACCTGCGGGTTAGCTTTGAGGATACTCTCCACACTCACCGCTGGATAGCCACCGCTGGCGCTATCGCTGGCAAAGATGTTGATACCGCCGGCATCGCGGATGATCTCATCGCCGAAGGAGCCGCCGCCATAGGCGAAGATTGGGGGCGGCGCGTAGCCAACCTCCATATAGGTCGTGACGGGGGCGGCGCTCTGTACCTTCCGCTTCACCGTCTCGATCCGCTGTCGCAGGGAGGCGGCCAAGCTGTTCGCGCTCGCCTCATTGTGGATGAGCTGGCCGATCAACTGAATCTCGAGCAGTGTGCCCGTGAGGTCTTTGGCGGGCAGGTCCACAACGTTGATGCCTTGCTGCGTTAGCGCGCGGTCAATCTTCGTGGTGAAGCCGCCCCAACTCAAGACGAGATCTGGCTTGAGCGCGAGCACCTGCTCGGTGAGGTTAGTCGCACTGGTAGAATAGACATCCAGTTTGGGCGTGATGGCTGCCATCGCGGCGGGATAATCCGTGGTGACATCCACCGCGACAACGCGCGCCGATGCGCCCAACGCGCCGAGCATCTCGCTATCGCCAGCGGTCAGCGAGATGATGCGTTGTGGCGCCTGGGCGGGAATGACGATGGGCGTGCCGTTGGCATCTTGGGCCAGCAACGGTTGCGCTGGCCCAGAGGTGCCCGGCGCGTTTCCTGAAGAGCCGCAGCCCGCGAGGACGAGGGCGAGCAGCATGAGGACGCCGCAGACGATGGGCAACTGGTGTGCTAGGCGGTTGGTGTACTGGCTGCGCTTCATATGAGTAAGCCTCCACTGATGCGCGGGCAGAGCACGGCGCCACGGCCCGCCCGCGGCATCTCGCGTGAATGACGATAGTGGCGACCACCATACTCTGGGCCAGCGCACCAGCAAAAAGCCCTCGCTCTCCACGCAGGGAGAGCGAGGGCACGCAGCGGCTGCGATACTCTCTCCTCTTGGCGCGAAGGAGGCTGAGCGTCTACCGCGAGGTCGGTCTCCTGGCTTCCGGTCGCCCGCGACATCGGCCCGCGTCGCACCCAGATGGTGCGCGCGTAGAGGCGTCAGTCCGTCGGCGGTCCCGCTCACCTTCCCACCATGCGAGATGGCAGTGGTCTCACGCGCGAAACGTGAAGAGCGAGAATCTTGTCCGGTTACAGTGGCGCGTCCGCATCGGCTTTTCACCGATTTCCCATGGCCGCGCGTCCAGGGTTGGGCGCGGGCCACCTCACAGTCCCCAAGATACAGTTGTCTCGTGCAGTATAACGAGTGCGCGGGAGGAAGTCAACCAGCGCCAAGTGCCCCTATACGAACGCGGCGCACGTCACACGCGCTTGAGTCGAGCGGCCTTGATAGCCCGCAGGATGCGCAGCTCGCCGCTTAGACCACTCGGGAGGGCTTCACGAGCACGCCTGATGAGCTTAGCGCTGACGTGGGCTGTGGACCAATGCTCAGCCATGTAGGCGAGCCAGGTGTCTACGCCGTCGAAATGGTAGACATAGGTGAACGTCTGCTCGCGCTCCCGAACGAATCGCCCCGTGGCGATCAGCACCTGGAGCGCCGCGTCGCTGGTCGCGAGCGTCCCGATGCGGTACGAATCATCCACCTGCCCAAGCCGTCGCGTGCTGTCGCCGCGCTGGGCCTCCACCCAGGGATGTTCGGGCGCGGGCCGTACGTCAAGCAGCACCCCGCCCGCGCGCAAGCTGGTATGCATGGTTTCTAGGGCATGCACGATGCTCTCAGGCGCGATTCAACACAGCGACCAGGATAGCACCACCACGTCGAATGCCGCACGGGGCAGGTCCGCCGTCGTGATGTCTGCCACCCGGAAGTCTACCCGCTGCCGCATATGGGCGGGCGTGTCGGCCCGCGCCTGAGCGATGGATACGGCCACTGGGTCGAGCCCCAGGACGGAGCGCGCACGCGCAGCGAAGCGCCATGTCATGCGCCCGTCGCCGCACCCAACGTCTACGATATCCTTGTCGGCAAAGTCAATGAGGTCGTGGATCGCGCGGGTTTCCGCCTGTTCTGGGTCAAGCAGCACCGGCATGGTGTCCTCCTGTTAGCACATCAACTCGCTCATGCGCGCGGCGCGACCAACCGACGCGCCCGGCTACGCCACTGGTAGGGTGTGACATTGCGTGTGTCCCCGTCCTGCTCGCCAGCCATTCACTCGGATTATACGCCACGGCCATAGGTCTCGTGCGCGTGCGCGTCCATTTTTTTGGCAAGGGTCCGCCGTAGAAACTATGGACGGGTGCGTAGAGTGCCGACATCCTGGCCCAGCAACGCCCTACAG
>JADMIN010000131.1 GCA_015478575.1 Ktedonobacterales bacterium
GCGTGGGCGCCAGGTGCGTGGGCGCCAGGTGCGTGGGCGCCAGGTGCGTGGGCGCCAGGTGCGTGGGCGCGGATTACGCTTCGCCTTCCGCGGTCGTCGGATCGATGATCGTCGCCACCTCGCTCACGGTATTCGCGGGAAAACCGCCTCGTTGGGCGTGCTCGCGGATACTGGCCTCGTCGGGGGCAATATAGACGCAATAAATCTTATCGCCCGCCACATAGCTCTGGACCCACTGAATCTGAGGACCCATCGCCCGCAATACGCCACAGGATGTCTGCGAGATGGCGTGCAGTTCTTGGGGCGACAGGCGGCTCGCCCCAGGAATCTCGCGCTCGATCAGATACTTCGGCATGGAAGCTCCTTTGCGTCTGCTCTGGGCCGCCGAGGATCATGCTCGATGACCCAGCCTGCCACGACCGCACATTGCACCGGCACCGTACAGGCACCCACACTATAGACGCGGGCACCCGCGCATTTCAAGTGGCGCTCTCTGACAGAGGCGCGACATGCCCGCGTGACATGCCCGCGAAACACGACACAGAGAGAGGGAGGGCAGGCATGCGCTTGCTGATCTGGCACATGGATGCGTTCACGGCCGAGCCGACGGAGCGCGGGCGCTCGAAACTCGCGGACCAAGACCCGCGGGCCGTGCGCGTGGAGGAGGCGCTGGTCGTCTTCGCCGCCTGCGAGAAAGCGGACGAGGCGGAGCCAGAGGCGGTGGCCGAGCGCGCGACGGCGGCCATCACCCAGGTGGCCGCCCAGACGGGCACGCGCGCCATCGTGCTGCACTCCTTCTCGCACCTCTTCGTGGAGCTTTCCGCTCCCGCCATTGCCAAGGCCATCCTCGACGCGATCGAGGCACAGCTAACCGCCGATGGCTACACCGCGGACCAGACCGCTTTCGGCTGGTTCAACCGGCTAGAGATGCGCGCCAAGGGCCACCCTCTCTCTCGCGTCGCTCGCCAGGTATAGCGGGTGCCACCGCCGCGCCCCGTACCGTCCTGTACCGTGCCATAGGTCGCCAGACCCGTGACTCGCTTGGTCCATGCCACACCACTCACCGGTAGACTCTTCCTCGCCCCTTCAGCGAGCGCTTCATCCAGTATCCCGGTTGCGCCGAAGCCGCGCTCGACGTGGACCCCTTCGACCCCCCGCTGGTCGGTGGTGCGGCGCGTCATCGCGCTGTTGGGCGCATAAGGCAGGTCCGTCGGTGTCAGATCCGCGTCCTCGTGATTGCTCCACCTATGCGAGAGTGGCACAGGGAGCCTCACGACGAGTGGCTCGCCCGATGCCACGCTGGATGAAACTCGCTCATCTTGTATCCTTGACTTTTCCTCACTGATTGGAATATAGTCCAACGTATGGCGAAGTCTCACTATCCTGCTTTGCGGTCCCTGCATCGCGCGCTGGCGGACCCCATGCGGATTCGGCTGCTCGAATGCTTGTGGGGGCACCCCCAATCGGCCAAAGAACTGGCCGATTGGGTTGGACCGCCCCCTGATCGCCTCTACTACCATCTGGCCCAACTCGAACAGGCGGGGCTGATCGAGATTGCGGAGTACCGCCGCCTTCCGGGCGGCAAAGTCGAACGCGTCTACCGACCAACGCCCATTGAGCCTCCCGGCGACGAGGCAACTCCCCTCGAGATCGCTGCCGTGCTCGGGGCCACCCTGGAGGCCACCCGGGCCGACATCACCGCGGCGAGTGTCGCCAAGGAAGCAGGGGAGCGACGGGAGATCTCGCTCACGCGGGCCACGGTGCGCTTGTCGGAGGCGAAGCTGCTCAACCTGCGTGAGCGCCTGCTTGAGCTTGTGCGTCACGCGCAAGACCAGCCAGACGACGATGGGATCTGGACGCGCGTCGTCGTGACCCTGGTTGATCTGGGGGATCGTGGTCAACCGACCAGCACAGGACCTCCCGCATGAGGGGTATGAGAGCAACGCACACGCCAGACACGCACATACCAGACACGCACACAGCGGTACGGGCGGAGACGAGACCAGTTCATGGATCAGCGGAGATTCCGTAGCGCCGCCGTTCGCAACACGGGAGAGGAGCATGACCATCGTCCATGCCTCTGCGCAAGAGGACACCATCTAGATCTATGACGGGCGTTGCCTTTCCTCCCTGGAAGTCGGTAACCCGACTGGCACGCCCAGCTTCTACTTTCCTGTGAGAAGGAGGGATCCCTCGTGACGGGTCTATCAGATCAGCCAGGGACACCGCAGCCAGCAGACATGCCTGGGACACGAGCGGAGCCGACAACGCCAGGCCCGCCACCGCCGACTCCCCCGCCAGATGCTGGCCTGCGCAACAGCTTGCGCGGCATCGCGCGCAGCCTTGTTGTGAGCGGCGCCATCCCGCTGATTCTCTTCAATGTCCTCAAGGGTCACGGCGCGTCCAACCTCACCGCGCTCGTCGTCGCGTCCATCCCGCCGGCGCTCGACGGGATCTTCGGTGTGGTGCGCCGGCGGCGAGTGGATTTGATCGCGGCACTCGTACTGGCCGGCATCGCCGTCAGTGTCATTGCGATCCGCTTGGGCGGCAATCCGCGCGTGCTGCTGATTCGTGAGTCCTCTCTGACGGGCGCGCTCGGCGTGGCATGCTTCGCCTCGTTGCTGTTCTTCCCCCGGCCCCTGATGTTCTACTTCGGCCGCTACTTTGAGACCGGCGACGAGCCGGCGAAGGTTGCCGAGTTCAACGCGATGTGGCAGTATCCCTATTTTCGCCATGTGGTGCGCCTGATTACACTCGTTTGGGGTGGGGCGTACACCGGCGAGTTTCTGCTGCGAGTCGTGATGGCCTTGACCCTGCCGATCCCGGTCGTGCTCGCCATCTCACCGGTCGTCTTTGCCGCGATCACGGTCGCCACGCTCCTCTGGACCTTCGCCTACGTCCGCTGGGCGCGCCAGCGCGACTAGGAGAGGCACGGGGCGCGAGGAGCTACCTCGGCCGTAAAGAGGAGGTGGCGCACCGCGCTACCCTGACCAAACACGGCGGTCCGTGCGCTGCTGCCACACCGATGCGTCTCTTCGTCCTCTCCTTGCTTGGCCGCCCGAAGGGCGCTAAACATCAGGTGCCAGGTGCCCTTCAGACAGAAGCGCTGAAAATGGGAGAAGACCGTCGGCCATGGAGGGAAATGGCAAGGGAGATAGCGCTAGGCAGAGTCCGTGCGCAGGACGTAGAAGATCGCATCGAGGATGTCACGCGGGGAGTGGGTCCGCGGCCTGCCACGGGTGCGCGATGTGGGAAGGGAGCGTTGTAGGCACGCCCACGCGGCGGCAGAGAGGCTGCTCGCATAGGTCGTACTCATACCAAGCATTATACGATCTTACGTTCCCTGTCGCATTGCGAAACACGCTCTCAGAGTTCTGGGACGAGCAGACCGTGCATGCCCAGGGTGAGCGAAAGCTCGCCGCCGTGGTGCAGGTCGTGCTCGATCACGTGCCAGATCACCCACTGGCGCGTGACGGTGCCATCGTGCCCGCGCCGGGGAAATTCCGCCGCCAGGTCGGCGGGTCGCCAGCGCGCCAGCACCTCGTGGATCAGGCGCCAGCTCTTCTCCAGCCCCATCTCCAGCTCGGCGGCCTGGCGTGGCGGCTGGTCATCATCATCCCACGTCCGCATCGCTTCCAAGTCGGCGTCGCCTTCGCCTAGGACGCTGTGGAACCACCAGACGCGTGCGGCGACGATGTGCGCCGCGATCATCCACGCCGGACGCAGCCCCTCCGCCGCCCGCACCGCCAGCTCCTCATCTGTGCGCGGCGCCACCATCTCCACCAGCAGCTTCTGGTAGCTATCCCAACCACGGTAGTACGGCGCCAGCGTATTCAAGTCGTCGCTCATAACTCCGGCTCCTCTCTGCCCACGCGGATGTCATCGCCCGCCGTGTGGCTCGCGCCCTGGATACCGCTATCCGCCCAGACCACCGACTCGCGATACTGATTGGCCCGCGCCGCCAGGCAGCCGCGCCCGCCCGACCAAGGCCAGCCGCGCGCCGTTAGGCAGCCGCCTCCATCTAACGTGTCTGGCGCCGCTCCGCCGCCGAGGCGCCAGCGGCGCGCTGGAGGCGTGACGCGCAGACCTCACCGACCCCCACCGCCGTCACCCCCAGCAGCAGATGCACCACCTGCACACCCACGTGCCCTGAGCCACTGGGCTGGCGCTGCTGGCTGGCGCCGATGATCAGCACCATCAGCCCAGTAACACCCGCGATTGAGGCCAGCCCAAAGCTGCCACGCGGCAGCCGCGCTTGCAGGAAGCCGAGATACCAGACCGAGAAGACCAGCACAATGCCCGCCAACATATGCAGGGGCACGAGCGGCTTCACCACATGGCCGGTCCAGAAGATGAGACCCAACACCAGCGCCAGCGCAAAGGCGGCGCGCATCACCATATTCACCACACGAACGGACAACGGGATGCCTCCTCACACACAACACACTCCGCACCACGGCACAACGGCTCGCCCGTTGAGCATACCACACCGTATCCCCTCGCCCCGTCCCATCCTTGCCCGCTGCGCGCCTGATCCAGCTTTCGGCACATGAATTGCTCCTTGGCCTGCTACACTGAAATGTTTCCCCATGCATGCCGGTTCAGAGCGGCGAGGAGGCGCGAGTGCCATCAGGGGTAGTGCCAGGGGTATTGGTCGTGGATGATGATGAGGGCATCCGCCAGACGTTGCGTCTGGTGCTCGAGGATGCTGGCTATACCATCACCGAGGCGGCGAGCGGCGGCGCGGCGCTCGATGCCCTGCGCGCCAGCGCCGATCCGCTCCTTGTGCTCCTCGATTACCTGATGCCGGGGATGGATGGCGGCGGCGTGCTCCGCCTGATCGCCGCTGATGCGCCACTCGCCGCGCGCCATGCCTATGTGCTGATCACGGCCAGCCCACAGATGCTTCCCCCAGAACTCGTGCGGCTGACCAAGCGCCTCGCCATCACGGTCTTGCCCAAGCCATTCGATATGGATGTGCTGTTGCGCACGGTCGAGGTCGCCATCTCCACCATCAGCGCCCGGACTGCCGCCAACCGCCCGCCTCCCGCCTAGGCGCACCTCCCGCATAAGCGCACCTCATCCAGGGGGTATGCCTCATCTCGCGCGCCAGGGAGAACCGCCATGCGCATGCGCTTCTCGCGCGGGCACGCTCTGTGCGAGGATATCCAGCCAGGCGCACGCGACGGCGAACCCCATTCCACGATGATGAGATGTGAGCGACTACCCATAGGCGCGAGATGCGATGATGAAACTGACGAGCGACAACTTAGAAAGCCGAGATCCTCTCCTCTTCATGCGGGGCATGCGGGCGGAGCGCGGCGCGGGCGTCCTCGTGGTGGATGACGACCGCGCCATTCGTGAGACGCTGTGCTATGCGCTGGAGGACGACGACTATATCGTGCGGGATGCCTCCGACGGCCTCGCCGCGCTGGAGATCTTGCGCGCGAGCCGCCGCCCACTCGTCGTGCTGCTCGATCTCATGATGCCTCGGCTGGATGGCGTGGGTGTCCTGCGGGCGGTGGCGGAGGATCGCCACTTGGCCACCTTCCACGCCTATATCATCGTCAGCGCCAATACGTACGCGCTCACGCCAACACTCGCCAGCTTGGTCGCGCGCACGCACGCGGAGATTCTGCGCAAGCCATTCGATCTCGATGTCCTGCTCGATCGCGTCGAGCATGCCGCGCGACGCCTCACCGCCGCGCGCGGGGATGCGGGGATGGGGCACTCACCCGCTGGACCGCCCCTTCTCCACTAAGCACCCTCCTCATCTGACCAGGCGACCGCACGGGCGCACCGCATCGCCGCCACTGCCACTAATCAGGCGGAATTGACATCACGCGCCCCGGTTTGTATGATGAGATCGGCGTGGCGCGCCTGGCGCGTGATGGCCCGTCAGCGGTCGCTCGCATGCCATGAGCGGCGCGGCCAGGAGGAGTGGTGTGAGCTATGGTTACCTACGAAGAGATCACTGAAATGGTGCTGGCCGCGGCGGAAGAGACCGGCCTCTCGATGCATCCAGAGTTCTGGCTCAACACCCAGACCCTTGAACGTGAGTTCGCCTGCACGCTGCACCCTGGCCCATGTGAAGATGCGGAGCATCGCGCGGCCTGCACGCTCTCGTTCGCCTGGGCGCCGCTCGATACCGTCCTCTCCTTTGAGGGCGCCGAGGGCGTCTGTGAGTTCTTTCACGAGCCAGACGAAGAGTGTCCCCACCTCCACACTGAGAACGTGCCACCGCTGGTGCTCGATCTCTCCTACACGCTTCCGCTGGAGCACTTGCGCCTGAGCGAGGTCAACCTGCACGTGCTCGCGCGCACGCTCAAGTTGCGCGCCTCAGAGCATAGTGGCCGCGCCGTCGAGACACGCTCGACCATCGCGCTGGCGCTCGGCGAGAGCAGCATGGAGACCGAGGCACTCACCTTGCGGCAACGAGTCGAGTTGCCCCTGTGGAATCCAGATGGGGTGAACGGCTTCCGCGCGGGGGATGCCCATCGCGAGGGGCATGGCAAGTTGCCTGGTAGCCCACGGCGACGCGCGCGGGACGCTCAGGACACCCCCACTCCCCACCCTGAAGACTGGCTGCCGCATCTCTGCGTCGAGGTCGCGGAGGATATCGCCCATGTGCTCGAGGCGATGGAATCCGCGCGCACGCTTGGGCGCATCAGCGGCGCGCACGAGAGCGGCTCAGAGAACTAACGCACCGCCTCGCGCGGGCGCCGCGCCACCTCAGCGCCGCGCCATCTCAGGGAAAAGCCCTATACCGAGATCAGGTATTCACCCGACGCGATAGGTAACAGTGCGACATATACTCTAATGAGAGTGAGAACTCCACCAACTCTCCTCCTCCCCTCCCAAGCGAAGGTCAGGCCCCCCAGAGCTTGGCCTTCGCGCTTTTTCCCGCCTGATCATGTCCCGCCTGATCATGTCCCGCCTGATC
>JADMIN010000860.1 GCA_015478575.1 Ktedonobacterales bacterium
CAGCAGCCCCATGCGGTTCACCATACTCCTGACCGCTGGCTGTGTCAACAAGAAAACACTGCCGCAAGGGGTATGCCGGGAGCGCCAGAAAGCGCACTTCCGACGCCTTTCTGACGCGCCTCCGCTGTGTCAGATGATGCACTTGCCCACAGCGGAAAGCGCCAACTCGACGGCCAACTCCGCCGTCTGGTTTCTGACATCGAGCAGGGGGTTCACCTCCACGAGGTCGAGGCTCACCAGGGCGTTGCTGCTCGCGATCATCTCCATCGCCAGATGCGCCTCACGCAGAGTGATGCCACCTGGCACAGGCGTGCCCACGCCCGGCGCCTCACGCGGATCCAGCACATCCAGATCAAAGCTGACGTGGATACCCGCCGTACCCGCGCTGGCAAGCTCAATCGCCTGGCGCATCACATCGGCCATGCCGCGACGGTCAATCTCAGCCATGGTCAGGACATGCACCCCAGCGGCGGACAGCCGCCGTTTCTCGCCAGGGTCGAACTCCCGCGCACCGACGATCACCACCTGGTCAGGGGCCACATGTGGCCCGCCGCCCGCGACCGCCGAGAGCGGCGCGTCGCCGAAGCCGCAGAGCGCACCAAGTATCATGCCGTGAATGTGGCCCGATGGCGTCGTCTTCACGTCATTGAAGTCGCCGTGCGTATCCATCCAGATCACGCCGAGCGGCTGGCGCGCTTGCGACGCGCCACTCACGGAGCCAAGCGCGATGCTGTGGTCGCCGCCGAGCATGATGGGCAGCGCACCTGCCAGGATATGTCTCCGCACGCACGTTGCCAGGTCATTCGCCACCACCATGATCTCGTCAACATATTTGAGCTTGGCGTCTTGGGGGGCGGGGGCTGCGGGGTCGGGAACGGGGATGGTCTCGAAAGGGCCGACATCATGGCCCAAGTCCCGTAGCTTCGGGGCAATGCCAGTGTAGCGAATAGCGGTCGGCCCCAAGTCCACGCCGGGGCGGTTGGCGCCGAGATACATGGGAACGCCGATGAGGCTGATGCGCATAACGATCCTGTTGTCTCTTCCGCCCTGTCCGCGGCCACTCTTCATCTGAGCGCAAACCTGGGGCGTATCTCGTGGACGCCAGTGTCCGCCAAGCACCGCGCGAGCACCGAGGCCAGTATATCCCAGGCACACCAGGAGTGTCCAGCGTGACGATGACCCACAGCGTCTACGCATCCCCAGAGAGGACAAAAATGCCTGAGTGTGAGCGAGTAGCCGCGTTTGGCTTCCTCATCAGGTGGGCGGTAACGCACTGACCGGCGCAGGCGCACGACCGGCGCAGGCGCACGACCGGCGCAGGCGCACGACC
>JADMIN010000861.1 GCA_015478575.1 Ktedonobacterales bacterium
GCATCTGGGCGCCGGGCGCTACGAACGCCGCGCCGAACGGATCGGCGAGCGCAATGGGCACCGCGAGCGGCGTTGGGATACGCGGGTCGGCAGTCTCACGCTGCAGGTGCCGCGGGTGCGCGACGGCAGTTACTTCCCGGTGCTGCTGGAGCCGCGGCGGCGCGCGGAGCGGGCGCTGGTGGCGGTGGTGCAGGAGGCGTACGTGCAGGGGGTCTCGACGCGGCGGGTAGACGCGCTGGTGCAGAGTCTGGGACTGGCGGGCATGAGCAAGAGCCAGGTCTCGCTGCTCTGCCAGGAGCTGGACGCGGAAGTGGAGGCCTTCCGCATGCGATCGCTCGCCGCGGCCGCCTATCCCTACGTCTGGCTCGATGCGACCTTCGTCAAGGGACGCCAAGCGGGGCCAGACCGGGGCCGGGTGGTGGCGCAAGCGGTGGTGATCGCCATTGGCCTCAACGCCACGACCGGCCAGCGCGAGGTGTTGGGACTCGATGTCGGCCCCAGCGAGGACGGCGCCTTCTGGCTCGCCTTTCTGCGCGGGCTCGTCGCGCGCGGCCTGAGCGGGGTGCAGCTCGTCACCAGCGATGCCCACGAGGGTCTCAAAGGGGCCATCTCGGCGGTGCTGCATGGCGCGTGCTGGCAGCGCTGTCGCGTCCACTTCGTGCGCAACGCCCTCGCCCTGGTGCCCAAGGCGGCGGCGCAGCTCGTCGCCGCCACCATCCGCACCGTCTTCGCCCAGCCCGAGCCGGAGATGGCGCGGCAGCAGTGGCGCCACGTCGCCGAGGGCTTCCGGCCGCGCTATCCCAAGCTCGCGGCACTCCTCGACGACGCCGAGACCGATGTGCTCGCCTATCTGGCGTTCCCACCCGAGCACTGGCGGCAGATCTGGAGCAACAATCCGCTGGAGCGGCTCAACCGCGAGGTCAAGCGCCGCACCGATGTCGCGGGCATCTTCCCCAACGACGCGGCGATCCTGCGCCTGGTGGGGATGGTGCTGGCCGAGCAGCACGACGAATGGCAGGTGGCTCGCCGCTACTTCAGCGCCGAGTCGTTGGCAAAACTGGTTACGGCGCCCGTGGCACCGCTCGTGGCCGGAGAGGGAGCAGACGCGCTGACGCAGGTAGCTAGCTAGCTACCTGCGTCACCAAGCAACCCTGACGATGGGAATCACCAATTCCCACACGTCTCTGGACATATACTCTGCCGGGGCAGTGAGTACCAGATCAGCAATAGCACCACCAAGTGTGGTCATGGCGGAGGCGGCAGATGGTCGCGTGCGCTCCGGCAGTTCAGGGA
Source organism: Ktedonobacterales bacterium (assembly GCA_015478575.1). Lineage (GTDB taxonomy): Bacteria > Chloroflexota > Ktedonobacteria > Ktedonobacterales > JADMIN01 > JADMIN01. The sequence continues at coordinate 1,294 of JADMIN010000861.1, forward strand.
ATCCCTTGTGCGCACAGGTTGGACCTGGCGCACGGC
>JADMIN010000862.1 GCA_015478575.1 Ktedonobacterales bacterium
CGCTCCTCCACTGGCAGGCCCACTTGCTCCTGCAAGGCGCGCTTGTTGGCGGGGCGCTGCTCCAGCGAGAAGGCGTCGTAGCGCTGGGCGATATGGGTATCAGTGGCGGGGTCTAGCGCGTCGGTGGCGATGCCATTCAGGATGCCATAGAGCCGGTCTTTGCGCTCGCGCAGCAGCGGATCGAGCCGCTCACCAAATTCGGGGGTGAGGATCTCGCGAGCGTAGCGCGGGCTGACGGTGTTCACCACATCGGCGAAGAGGATACCACGGCCCATGAGGTCCACCATATTCGCGAGTTCTGGCACTTCGGGATAGAGAAATCCTTCTTCGGCGACGCCGGCCACTTCGAGGATGCGGTAGCCGAAGATGCCCTGATAGGCCAGATTATGGATGGTGTAGACCGTGGCGGCGCCAGCGAAGTGGGCATCGTCTTTGTAGAGTGTCTTGATCCAATTGGCCACAATGGCGGTGTGCCAGTCATGGCAGTGGAGAAGAGCGGGCGCCCAGCCGATGCGGCGGACGAATTCGAGGGCGGAGCGGCAGAAGAGAATGAAGCGCTCGCCGTCGTCATTGTAGCCGTAGAGCTTCTCACGCTGGAAGTAGTGCGGGGCATCCACGAAGTAGACACGCACGCCATCGCTCTGGGTCGTCTCGAGCACGTTCACCAGCTCGCTGCGCTGGCTGACGGGCACTGGCAGTGAGGCGGCGGCGGTATCGAGGTGCCAGCGCTCTGGGTCAATGATCTTGTAACGTGGCACGATCACGCGCACGTCGTGCCCCATACGCGCCAGCGCGCGCGGCAGCGCGCCGATGACATCGGCGAGGCCGCCGGTCTTGACGTAGGGGGCAACCTCGGCGGCGATGAAGAGCACCGTGAGTGGCTCGCCACGCGCCGCGGCCTCGCTATCGAGGGGTGGGGAAGAAAGGGGTTCCAGCGGTGGTGTGCCACCATTGGCGGCGGACGCGAGCGGCAGCATCGAGGCGGTGGGATAGGCGGAGAAGGCAGGCCCACCCAGCATCGGCACCATCTGCGACATGGCATGCTCTCCCATGCGCGAACCGGAGTGGTCGCGTTTCGGCCCGGAGGCTGGCGCCGATGCCTTTGACTGCCGGGCAGAGAATCTTCGCGCGTGATATGACGGGCAGCGGCGCGCGGCCCCTCCGGTCACGCGGCCCACAGCGATGGGGGTCTGGCAGGCATCAGCGGGCAGGCATCAGCGGGCATGTGTCAGCATGACGCATGTGTCAGCATGGCGGAAGGGGTACGGTGGAGTATAGCACCACCCGTCGCAAATCTCCAGCGGCATCTCCCTCCTTCCCTCCTAG
>JADMIN010000132.1 GCA_015478575.1 Ktedonobacterales bacterium
ACTTGCATGTGTTAGGCACGCCGCCAGCGTTTGTCCTGAGCCAGGATCAAACTCGCCATCCAATATGTTCCACGACCCCTAGAACGGAATCGTAGGACGTGCGACCGAGTTTGTTCGGCTGCTGTTCTTGCTATTTTCGAGGCAACCACTTCCGCCCGAAGGCCGAAGTGTGCGCCAGCGCCCAATGGCACTGTCTCGCATGCTCGTAACGCTGCTGCTGTTTCTCACTCTTCAGTTGTCAAAGTGCCATTCACCCGCGAGCCGCGCGACTGCGCTTTAGGCTCGCATTGCCGTGCCCCTTCCGGCGCACCCCCTTAGCGTATCATGCTCTTCGCATGATGTCAAGAGGGTTTTGCCGCGCAAGATCGCACAGTAAAAGCCGATGCTTGGTCGTGCGATCTCAGGGGAGTCTCGGCAGGGTGCGCATCGCGCTGTTCGCGACGCACCTCCTGAGCGTATCATGTTCCTGATGACCTGTCAAGCAGGTCATCATTTTTCGCTTTGGGCTTCGTCTCTCGCCGACAGGTGTCCGCGAGCGTTCCCCCTTCAGCGAGCGATTGGCGTAACCCTTCCGCACAGATACAAACGCGGCAATTCCGTGATGTGTCACTCTGTGAAAATAGGCCTACCAAAAGTCCTTGTCGCGAAGACGGGGAGCGCCGCTAGGCAAGGCACTGGCGCCATCTCGCGGCGACAATGGCCAGGATGCCATGCGAACGCTCGCCGCATCAAGGGGACGCGCCACGAAAATCTCGTGCGAGCGGCACATGGTTGACGGCTCCGCGCGTTGTCACCGCTCGGTCTCAGCGAACACCGTGGACGCGCAGAAGCCGCTCACACGCTCGATGACTGAGGCGCGCTCGACATCACGGAGCACCAGATGGTAGGAGCGCTCCAACACGACTAACTCCTTGCGCTCCGATCCTAGCAGCTCGTAGGCTTCGACGCCATCGCGCATCGGCACGACATGGTCATGGCTCGCGCACATTACCAGCGCCGGGCAGCGGACGCGCGGCAAGGCCTCACACAGGAGCGCTAGCCCACGAAAGAGACTATGCACCGTACGCAGCGGAATCCAGTCATAGGCATGGAGGGTATCCAGCCGGTGGAGCGATGCGCGTCTGTCGCTGATATCACAGCGAAGAGCTGGTACGTAAGGCACCAGATAGCGGAGCACACCCACCGCCTCGACGACGCCGCGCCGCATACGAAGCGGAGGGCACAGCGCTGTCACGGCGGTTACCTCTGGCTCGGCGGCGCTCACCGCGAGTGCGAGCGCGGCGCCCAGCGAATGCCCCACGACCACGACGTGCCGAGAGCGCGCCAGCGCCTCACCCACCGCTCCCGCGGCCGCCGCGAACCAGTCCTCCCATGTCGCCATCGCGAGTTCACGCAACTGCCCCGCGTGGCCGGGCAACTGAACGGTGCGCGTCACAAAGCCGCGGGCCGCCAGACGCGCGCCCAACTCGGACATCTCGCTTGGCAGCCCGTTGAAGCCGTGGATCAGGATGGCGGTGGCCTCCTGGCGTCCGTGTGGCCCGCGTGCTGACTCCCGCCCGTATGCTGATTCCGCGGGTGGGGGAGCGAGTTCCTCTATCACTGGCATGCGATACCCTCCTTGGCCGAGACCGCTCCGCGAACGACTCGCCGCGCGGCTCTCTCAACGCCCGCTTCATGTCACTTCCGAACGGGAGCGGGCCTCTTTGTGAGCACGGACGATGCGCAGAGATCGTGCCCGCATATCCCGCACTTGGCCCCGACCCCCTAGCGAAAGAGAAGCGTTGCCGCGCGACGCGCCTGCCCGCTAGGAGGTTGCCGCGGGCAGTCGGCTCTCATAGCGCACGACCACCTTGATCGGCGTCAGGGTGCCCGCGGCGAGCCGCGCGAAGAGGGCTGGCAGATCCTCAGCGGCCACCTCGGCCTCGAAGAGCGCCTCGAGTCGCGGCTGATAGGGTGGCACGACCGCGAAATACCACATCGCATGCCGCGCGTAGTTGTCTCCGTCGCTGGTCGCGATGATGCGTAGCTCCTTCTCGTGAAACGCGGGCGCGAGGGTGAGCGGCTCAAGATTGCCGTCCGCGGTGACGCAGATTCGCCCGCCATGCCGCATGTGCGTTTGCGCGAACTGAAACGACGCCTCGCGGCTCGCGTATTCAAAGGCCACCGCGTAGGCGGCCTCGCGCTCGACCCACCGCTCTGGCGACGCCACGAGGCGCGCCCCAAGCGCGCGGGCCTGAGCGCGACGCTCGGCCCGAGGCTCGGCCACATCTATCGTGTGGATTCCCAACGCACGCAAGACAAAGAGTGTCAGCAGTCCCATCGCCCCAGCGCCAGAGATCAGCACCGGCTCGTAGGGCGAAGGCGCGACTTTGAAGACGCCTTTGGCCGCGTCACAGGTGAGAATGGCGAGCAGCGCCACGGTGTCGGAGACGCCTTCGGGTACCGGAAACGCTTTTGTCTCTGGCACAATGGCATGCGTGCGATGGCCGTAGCACGCCACCACACGATCACCAGGGACATGGCGCCGCACCGCCGCGCCACAGGCGAGCACCTTGCCAACGTTCTCGTAGCCCGTCATGCGCGGATAGCGCGGCGGCCCGCTGGCGCGCGCGTCGCCCCGGAAGAGCGGAAGCTCACTGCCGACGCTGATGGCGCCAGCGCGCGTTTCAAGCAGGATCTCGTGCGGCTGAAGCGGGGGAAGTTCTTCCTGAATCCAGGCAACCTGTCTGGGGGCCAACAGCAGGAGAGAAGAACGTCGCACCAGGCCTGCTCCTTACTCCGCTTGCGCGACGGGCAGGCGCGCGGCGCGCCGCGCGCCTGGGAGTGGGCGCCATCCGGCCTGCCAGCGCGCCCGCAGCAGCCACAGCAGATACACGAGCACGGGGCCGAAGGCGACAGCGCCACGATAGCCATAGATGGGCGCGGAGTGCAGCGGGAGAAAGGCGTAGAGGGTGAGCGAGCCACCAGCCAGCAGCAGCGCTGCTTTGGGAAGCGTCCCCCAGGGCACGAGCGCGACCACCGCCACCGCCCACGTGACATACCACGGCCAGAACCAGCCGCTCGCCACCAACGCATACCAGACGAGTATCCATCCCCACGCGATGAGCAGCCCATCGAGGTCGCGCGCGCGGCGGAACTCGCGCAGCCAGAGGCCAAGGAAGACGAGCAGCGCCCCGACTTTGAGTAAGGTATCCACCAGGGTACGCGCCCCAGAAGCGGAGAGGCCGAACAGGCCCTGGGCGAGCCACCGCAACGGCCACGAGATGCCCTCCAGCAACGAATTGTTGAGGGACTGCGCGGGCGGCGAGTAGAGGAGCGAGCTGAGCGTCTGCGCGCCTGCCCAGTAAGGCAGCGCCGTCACCGCGAGCACGCCCACCAGCAGGCCCAGCCGCCACGTCAGCGCGCGCGCGATGCCGCTCCAGTCCACGCCTCGCGCGGAGAGTCGCCGCGCCACCAACGCGAGATAGAGCGGCAGGAGCGCCAGTGGCACGTATTTGATGGAGATGGAGAGGCCAAGCGCGACCAGCCCGGCGACCTCCCACTCACGAACGAAGGCATAGACAGCCAGCAGGAGGAAGGTGAGCATCACCGCGTCATTATGACCGCTGGCGACGAATTCCAGGAGACAGAGGGGATTCCAGGCGTAGAGCAGCGTGCCCAACAGCCGACGGCGCGGCGCGAGAATGCCAAGGATACCCCAGATCAGCAGCGTATTCAGCAGGTGTGCCGACAAGCCAAGCAGCTTGAAGAGCAGCACATAGGCCACCAGCCCGCCCCCCAGCGCCTGCGCGAGCAGCGAGAGTCCGCTGGAAAGCAAGAGCCAGACGGGGCCATAGACGGAACGGACAGTGCGCCAGAAGACGAGCGTGAGGAAAGGGTCATTGGGGAAGCTCGCTGGCACCGCCACCAGCGGATTGGCGTGATGCACCGCGCTGATGCGGCCATAGAGGATATAGCTGAAGATGTCATCAGAGGGCAGCGCGGGCAGCAGCAGCAGGATGCCGCCCAACACCGCGGCACCCCCCAGGGCCAGCGCCAGATGCCGCCGGTCGGAGCCGGACTGGCGTAGGCAGCGTAGCGGCGCCAATGCGGCGGCGCATGAGGCCCCCACCAGCAGCACGGAGAAGAGCGCCAACTCCGGCCAGCCCCGCTGCGGTGGCACACTGCCATCCACCAACGCATTGCCGAAGAGGGCGCGCGCGGGCAGCAGCAGCCAGGGCCATGCGCGTGCCAGTGGCGAGATGCTCAGGGAGATGCCGCCGAGCGGCGCGACAGCCGCCAGTGCCACCAGAAATAGCCCGATCAGGGCGCCGATCCCCAGGAGCGCGCGCGCCTCTGGGGCGGCTGGTGTCGCCGCGCTGACGCCCGCCGCGGCGCCTGGCGCGTCAGCCGCCTGGGGGATGCCGCGCGGCTCGTTCTTCTCCCGCGCGCTAGGCATGTGACCTGCTTCCTTGTCCTGCTCCGGTGGGGCGCACGCTGGTGGTGCCCGCTAGCGCTCTGGATTCCAGCGCGCGCCTCCCTGGCCACGGTCGGGCCACAGGTCGGGCCATGGCTCGGCCGACCCGGTGGCATCGCCCCCCGTGGGGGCCTTCCCGCGCCCTGGTGTGGCGGGACCGCCAGACCACTGCCCCGGTGCGACGCGGGGAGAATCGGGCGGGCGGGTATTCGGTGGCCAGAGCGGCGCGCGTGGCTCCGCGGGCGCGGGAGACAGCGGGCGCGCGGGCGCGCGGGGAGCACCGAATGGCACGCTGGGCGGCGCGGGCATGAGGTTCGGCGCGGGCACACGCGCGGTCGTCCCCAGCGCGGGCGCGATGGGCGCGAACGGGCGCCCCTGCCAGGATATGCCCGCCTCTCCGGGCAGGCCAGCAGCCGTGGCCACGGGCTTCTTCGCGCCCAGGCGCACGAAGACCACCCAGACAAAGGCCAGCATCGCGCCGGAACCGAGCACACCAACGATCACCCGATCGCCATAGCCCACACTCTTGAGGCCGACATACTGCGAGAGGGTCGCCGCGACCGCAAGGAAGCTAAACGCCACGACCGGCCAGCGCCAGACACCGGGGAGCCGGTCATGCATCGTGGCGAACTCCCAGATCAAGAGGAAGATGAAAGGCTCCAGGTAATAGTAGGGCCAGTTGGTCTTGCTCAGCATCGGCACCGCGAGCGCGGCGATGGCCATCACCGCCCAGGCGTCACTCCCAAAAGCGGAGATCCGTAGCCGCCGCGCCGCGAACCAAGCCGCGACCGCGATGAAGAGCAGGACGACATACATATCCAGCCGACGTGCCACGGCATCGAGCAACTGGCGCACGGCATTATCGCCGCTATAGCCAAAGATGGCCCAGACCGTGTTCCCGCCGATGAGCGCGCCGCTTCGCCAGCTCAGCAGCGAATACGTCGTCTCCCTTGGGTAGAGCAGGAAGAATGGCGCCATGACCACGCCCACCACGCCCGCGCCGACCAGCGCGAACCGCGGCAGGCTGCGCCACTCGCGCCCAACCAGCAAGAGGACGCCGAGCGCGAGCAGGGGCATCAGCGCCGTCGTGCGGGTGAGTACCGCCAGCCCAGCCAGCAGCCCTCCCCATTCCGGGCGCTGTCGCCGCAAGAGCAGGACGGAGCCGATGAGGAAGCAGAGCATCAGCGGCTGCTCGACATGATACCATGTCGCGATGGATTGCCACGTCAGGGGCGAGAGCGTCACCAGCACGAACGCTAGCAGCAGTTGGATCTCTGGAATGCCAGGATACAGCCGCCGCAAGGTGCGCACGACCAGGTAGCCAAGGAACGGTACGAGGACGACGAATGGCAGCGCCACAAAGGTGATTTGCTCGCCATAGTTCTTATCGAAGCCGACCAGTTCGGCCAGCTTGAGGAGCGGCGCCATGAGGAAGATGCTGAGCGGTGGGTTGTAGTTGGGGTAGCCTCCGACATTGACCGCGTAGATATGGAACGGATCACCCCGCAGAACGTAGTGCGCGGACGTAAAGAAAAAGGTGGTCAGATCGCTATCCGCCGCGGTCACGACCGCGCGCGTGCCACGGACAATGGCCGCGGCGCCGATGAGCATGGAGGCCACCGCCACCACGGAATATGCCCAGGAGGGCACGCGGATGGGCGACCCACTCTCAGCCGCCGCCGTTTCCTCTCGCTGCACTAGTTCCCACTCCTCGTTTCCGACCATTCCAACCCAGGGGCGCCCAGACGAGGCGCTCAGGCGCGATTCAGGCGTGCCCATGCCCCTTCCACTATGTAACGCACAGAGGCGCGCAGGGGCACGCCGAAGTGGGAGACTGGGCGCGGCGTGCCACGTCTTCCCAGTGTTGGGTTACCAGAGTTGGGGCAGGCGCTGGGCGATAGACCGCCGCAGACTCGCCGAAGCCTCGGCACGCGCGAAGCGGAACGCGAGCAGCAGCACGACGAACGCGCCCACCGCCCACGCGGCCCACGCCACCGAATCGGGTCCAGGCGCGGTCAGCGCCTGGAGAAGCCCAGGCAAGCCGCGGTTGACCGTCTCGGTGAGATTGGACTGCGCCCCCGGTGGCAGCAGCAGGACGGCCAGCGCGAGCGCCGCGACGAGCGCCACCATCTGCCAAGTGCGCTCGCGCCAGCCCGGCGTGGCGGCGGGCGCGAGGGCGGCGGCGCGCGGTGCTTCGAGGGCGGCGATGCGCCGCATGATGACGGGCGCGAGGTCTGGTGGCTCGATCACCGCCTCTTCACGTGTGGCCAGCGCGGACCGGATCACCTCAAAGGAGACGAGATGTTGACGGCAGCGCGAGCAGGATTGGAGGTGCCGCTCCAGCGGCGCCAACTGGCGCGCATCCAGGCGACCATCAATGTAGACTTGCAGCCGTTCCGTGGCTTGCGAACACCTCATCAGCCCTCCCCTTTG
>JADMIN010000863.1 GCA_015478575.1 Ktedonobacterales bacterium
TCGTCACCCCACCACGCGCGTAGGGGCGGAAATAGACATAGTGGCCAATCCACAGATGCCCTTTCTCGCCTTTGCTTGGATCATACGTATACGGGCCAACTGACGGATCAGGGTCCAGATCGCCCGCTCCAGGCTCATTGTTGGCGTCGTATGGCACGCCCCAGAAGCTTACATTCGTCAACCAGTCCTGCATCGTCACGTAAGAGACCTGTCCATAGCCAATGGAGGTAAACCCGGAGCCGTAGGCGGGATCCCACATCTCCAGCGACGTGATGCTGGCTGGATCGGTCACGGGATTGCCGGTCGCGTAGACCGCGGAGATGACCACCGAATGGGCACCATGATCCACGATTACGCTGATGGGCTGCTTGGAGGAATAGAGATCGGAGACGAGGTGCAGGGTGGCATCCCAATTGCCGTCATAGCCCACAAACTGCGAATAGTTGCCGCGCGCCATCCCCACGAGGCCCTGTGCCAGCGCGCGTGGGTCCGTCCCGAAATCGCCGGAGATGTTCGCCAGGAAGGCATGCCCTGGGGGTGTGCCCCACGCGCTCTCCGCGGCGGGTGAGTCGAGATATTGGCCGATAGCATCCTGGCTCGCGCCATAGCCCCGATACGCGGCGATGGCGGCGATTGTCGCGACGCCGCAGAAGTTGTAGCGTGATTGCGGCCACCAGGCCTTCACTCCGCTGACGAACTTTGTGTAGTCCGCACCGTAGCGGCTCGGGCTGCCCGCGCGGGCGGAGGGGGGCAGCGAGAGCACCAGCGTCGCCAGCAGCGCCACCAACCCACCCACGAGCATGCCCAATGCCAGTCGCGACCGTGTGTGCTTCCCAGCCATGCCAGCCCCACAATCTCTAGCGCCCAAAATCCCTGTCCACGCTGTTGACCGCTAGAGCATGCCAGAAACTTCGCTGGCTGTCAACTCGCCTGGCATTGTGAATTGGAAGGGCCGGTGGATCGCTGGCCGAAACGCTGATGCGCCTCCTCTGCGCGAGGGGAAGTGAGTCTCGTCTTGCCCGTCTGGTCAGGAGAGCACGCGCTGGCACTGTGGATTGGCGCAGACAAGCCGTAGCCGGCTCATATCCAGCGGATCATGGCGTGTGAGATCGGTGGGATCAATCGTCCGCTGGCGCATGGTGGCATAGTACGCTTTCAGGTCCATCCGCTGGCCGGTGGCCGCGTCTATGACAATGAAGCCGCGCGAGCCGCAGGCGCATGTAATCGTGGTGCCGGTTCCCATGAATCCTCCTCGCTCTTCACGCTGACAGAAATCGCTGAGCACTGGCCCGCGCTCACCCACAGCGCGGCAACGCTATTATAG
>JADMIN010000864.1 GCA_015478575.1 Ktedonobacterales bacterium
TGTCACCATGCCCTACCCTACCACACTCTTCCACCCTTTTCAAACGGCCTCTAAGTGGTGCATCCGGCAACTGTATGGTAAGATGAAGCATCTCGGAGTCAGGAGGTGTTTCATGGGCAAACGGGTGCAGCTACGGGAGACGAGCGAGGAGGAGCGAGCGGCGGTGGCACGGTTGGCCCGCTCGCGGACGGCGCCTGCGCGTGCGGTGGAACGGGCGCGGGTGGCGCAGGCGGCGCTGGCCGGCGAGACGGTCGAGCAGATTGCGGTTCGCTTGGGGTTGGCGCGCAACACGGTCTATCTGTGGCTCAAACGGTTTCAGGCGCGTGGACTCGCCGGGCTGGAAGACCAGCCCCGCAGCGGGCGCCCGGCGACCTACACGCGAGAGCAAGTCGGTGAGATTGTGGCGACCGCGCTGACCGATCCGCAGACGCTCGACTTGCCGTTCCAGTCCTGGACACTGGATCGGTTAGTGGTGTACCTGAGCGAACAGAAGGGGATCACCATGAAGCGCAGCCGCGTCAATGAGGTCTTGCTAACCGAAGGCTTACGCTGGCGCCAGCAGGAAACGTGGTTTGGCGAGCGGGTCGATCCCGACTTTGCCGCAAAAAGGGGGTGATAGAAGCGCTCTATGTAGACCCGCCAGCGGGGAGTGTCGTCGTGTGCCTCGACGAGATGGGACCAGAAGCGGCCAAGAGTTGGCCGGGCCAACGGCTTGTCGCGGTGGCTCCCGTTGCGGGGCCACCACCGCAGCCCGCTGGGCGCGCCCGGCAAGAGATCGACTACGGACGCCGCGAGAAAGGCTACGTGTTTGGCGCGTTTCGGCCCGCGACCGGCGACGCCTTTACCGTCCCCTATGCGGGGCGCACGACCGCCAACTGGGTGGACTTCCTTGAACGGGTAGATGGTTGGCTGCCGAGTGAGCATGCGCAGGTCTACGCCGTGCTAGACAACTTGAGTAGCCACCGCGCGGTGGACGTCTTGTTGTTCCAGTTGACGCATCCGCGCTGGGAGTTCGTCTTTCAGCCGACCTATGCCGCCTATCTCAACCTGATCGAACCCTGGTGGAAAATCTTGCGCTCGCTGGCGCTCAAGGGCCACCGCTTTGAAAGTTGGGCCGAGATCTGCCAGGCCATTGCGGCCGCCACCGCCTACTGGCAGGCGCATAAACACCCCTTCGTCTGGGGCAAACGCCGCCGCCACCAACCGCGACGGCAACCAGGCATTGCTCTGAAACCCGCAGTGGCGTGAACTTGGTGGATGCACCACTTAGCGCTGAATGCCCTATTGGGGTCTCTCACTTCTTCCGCGCCGAGCACGGCATCG
>JADMIN010000865.1 GCA_015478575.1 Ktedonobacterales bacterium
ATATCACGCCGCGTCAGATGAAGGGTAGGGCCGAGCGTCAGGACGAAGCCGCAGACCGTCAGCGCAAGCGCCAGCCAGCGTATGCGGTGTCGCTGCCCGGCGACGATGCCAGTGACGGCGAGAAGCAGTGCGATCACGCCGGGGAAGAGATAGAGTTCCGTGGACCATGTCCAGGCATGCGCGCGGACGATCGGGCCATACAGAAGATTGTTCGGCGTCGCCGCCAGCCATGTTTGCGGCCGCGCGGACCAGTACTCGACTTCGTGCAGCGGGCGAGCGAAGGCTTCGCGGGTGGCAACATGGACGAACGGCAACACGATGGGCACCAGCATAACCAGTGCCACGACTAGGCCAGCCCCGACACGCCCGACCGTCCGCACAGCGAGATGATACCGACGCGAGAGTAAAACATATCCCGTAAAGAGGAGCAGAATGATGGCGGACCAGTAGGCGTAATAACCCGCCGAAATGGCTTGCAGGAATGCGGTGAGGCCGAGCAACGACGCATCGCGCCACCGCCCATGCCGCAATGTGCGGTCGAGAAAGAGGATTTCCAGAGGCAGCCACTGAACGGCGAGCAAGCCCGCGTGGTCGAGTTGCGCGAGATGATAGGGGGCGAGGGTGAAGATCATCCCGGCGATCACGCTCGCCGTGTGGCTGCGGAGGAAATCCCAGGCGAGGCAGTACATCGTGAAGCCGCAGAGCGCCAGCGTGATCAGCAGCGTGCAATTGTACGCGAGCAGCGCGTTGTGCGTGATCGCGTAGAGCGGCCCGGCGATGAGCGACTCACCGAGCGTTAATTCATCTCGCGCGAGGACATTCTTCGCGGGATAGAGGACGTTGGTATCCCACAACGGCGCGCCGCGATGCAGCAGCCACTGCGCGGGCCAGACGAGCCGCCATGCCGTCGTCAGCGGGTCGCCGGGACCGGTGACATGATCGCCCATCTGCCAGGGCAGCGGGCGCAGCCAGACGACCGCGAGCGCGCAGAAGAGCAGCATCGCCGCCATATGCCGTCTCACTGAGCGCGTGAGCAGCGGACGCCAGCGTGATCGCCCTATCGGCGCTGGAGCCGCGCGAAGCGTGGCTTCCATATCGTCAGTATAGCCGCTTGTCGTGCCGCGGAAGAATCTGTATAGTCCTCCCTGGTCGAATGTGACCATGCACGATGGCGACTGGCGAAGGAATGTGGGCGACCACGGGGGAGCCGCCGTGCCGGAGTGAAGGCCGTTCGCCTGGGCCGCGTCATCCCCTGACGTGCGGCGCGGTGGCCTGTTTCTCTCAACCCGCGCCACATTCCCTCGGAGCGATGGCGTCATGC
>JADMIN010000133.1 GCA_015478575.1 Ktedonobacterales bacterium
CGCCTGACCCCCATCACCAGTTTGCGGGTCGGCGACCAGGTGCGGGCGTTTGATGCGGTGACGGGCACGGCATCGGCCCAGACGGTGCAGGCGACGTGGGTCCACCAGGATACCGACCTGTTGGAGGTGACGCTGCGCACCAGCCCGACGGCGCCGCCGACGACGGGCGCGGACCCGACGACGGGCGCGCGCCAGCCGCAGCAGCAGGCGGCAGTGGCGCGCCACGGCAGCCAGGCACCTCCTTCTCCGCTCGCGACGACAACGACGAGGGCGGGCACGGCGGCGAGCACGGCGCTGAAGACGACGAGCCCCCCAAGCACGACGCCCACCCGTGACGAGACGATCCGCACGACAGCCAACCATCCCTGGCTCACCGCCGATCGCGGCTGGGCGCAGGCGGGCAGCCTCACGCTCGGCGAGCGCGTGGTGCGGGCCGATGGCTCGACGGCGGTGGTGGTGGCGGTGCGCGACGTGGCGGGCACGGCGCCGATGTGGGATCTGACGGTCAGCCGCCTCCACGACTTTGCGGTGGGCACCGGCCAGTATGTCGTGCATAATTGTGGTGGGGGCAGAGCGGCACCAAGCTCTCCTCCCCAGACGCCCCAAGGGACCACCCCAGATTTTGTAGTTACTCCGAAAGGTGACGTTATCGCAGTGCCTGACGGAACTCAATACACGGACGTAGTCAACAACCAAGGAAACACAACTGGCTACGGGTATGTAGGAGGCTCGGGAGGCAAGGGCATGAGTGCCGCAACTGATGGAGTCCGGATTATGGATCCGACACCTCCTAGAGGTGGTAGTCCGGGCTATCCAGATGGATACGTACGGTATCAAAATGCCGGAAGACAGGCGATCAACCCCTATACAGGGCAAACTATCGCCAATAACGATCCAGTTTGGGGGCATATGCGGCTTTCGTAGTTAGGGTGTCGTCCCTCTTGGGGTCGGGGTCATGTACTATCCAATGGATCACCCTACCGCGACCGATACGTTCCGCAGTTGACGCGATCAAATCTAGGGGACGAAAGGAGTGGGGTCGAACAACAGACCCGTCAGCATCTTTCTACCAGACGATGGTATAATTCTCCGGCCATCGTCTGGTAGACCTGCGGCGCGTAATGAGGCGCGGGTGGCATTCCTGACGCTGCGGCTGGCACTCTTAGGGCAAAGGTGCGGTTTTAGGCATCGCGGGAGGAATGGTGTGGACACACGACACGAAGACCCCTTGCATATCCTGGTGGGACAGGAATTGAGTGCTGTGGTCTTTCTGGAGGACTATGTTCAGTTGCGGTTCAATGAGCGCTTCTTTAATGCGTATGTATACCCGCTGATTGATGTCGGTTTGATCAAACTAAGGCACACTGACACCCAGTACGCAAAAACGCTGCATGCTTGTATAGGAGAAGTGGTATGCGCTGCCGGGCTGATTGAAAGTCAAGAGATTCGCATGCTGTTTGCCAACGAAGTCGGCATCACCATTTCGCTGAGACCCGAAGACCATGAGGGACCTGAGGCTGCTGAGTTCTTTGACCAAACGGATGGCAGCATCACCTGGGTGGTCTATTGATACGGTGATCTGATGAAGATATGATGCCGGCAACCACGACCAGCACGCCGCCCAAGACGGCACAGGTGGCGGCGGCCAGCCAGGCGCCTCCTCCGACGGCGACGACGGCGCGTCCTGCCACCCCGACGCGCACCCGTGACGAGACGATCCGCACCACGGCCAACCATCCCTGGCTGACGGCCGATCGGGGCTGGGCGCAGGCAGGCAGCCTCACGCTCGGCGAGCGGGTGGTGCGCGCGGATGGCGAGGTTAACGCGGAACTCGACCGGCCTCTGCCGCCGCACCTGTCGCTGGCCGCCCTGCCCCTGCGCAAGTGAGGCGATTGGCGCTCTAGGGGCGCTCTAGGGGCGCGCGGCGGCTGATGACGTGGGCCGCCGCGGCTTGCGCGTCGCCGATCGCTCCATTATCGCGCGCAGGTTAAGACGGAGGCGCATGTAATCAAGCGCTGGGTGCTCTGGGTCGAGCGCCGTCCACAGTTCCAGCCAGGTGGTGGCGTTCGCGGTATCCTTCTCGACAAGGTAGCGCTCGATCTCAGCGGCGCAGAGGACCCGTAGCTCGCTGATGTGCAGCCGCTGCCGCATGAGGAGGGGATCCAGCAGCGCCGCGGCCTCGGAGGTGTCACCCCGGAGCGCGGCCAAGCGTGCCACGTTGGCGGCGGCGATCAGATTGTCGGGGAAACGCACGTGGATCTGCCGGGCAAGGGCCTCGGCCTCTTCGGCGTGGTTTTGCGCCTCGTACAACGCGACCAGGTTGTTCTGAATAGAGGGAATATCCGGTGCCAGCGCGTCAGCTTGGCGGAAGAGCACCTCAGCGCGTGGCGCATCACCATTCCTCAGCGCTTCTATGCCTTCGATCAATCGGGTGGCGACCTCTTGGGGAAGTTCTTCTACCGGCTCACCATCAACCTCGAAGGCTAGGAGGACCAACTCGCGCCACTCGCCCTCCCACCACATGCGAATAGGCTCCGAAGGAAGCAGCCCCGCCGAGGAAGCCACCCGCGCCGCGGCCATACGCTGGCTATCCGGTCCACGCTGACTCAAGGCAAAATCGCGAAGCGCCGCCAGCAGCGTGGCGTCGCCAGCAGCTTCCGCCAGGTGCAAGCCAAGCTCACGACCGACCGGATCGCCATGATCGAGCAGCAGCGGCACGAGAGCGGCGAGCGACGGATGCGCGCGTAGCAGGCCGCGGAGCGCCTGAGCCGTGGCCTCAACATCCTGATGCGCGATGAGCGGCGTGATGGCGGCGCGCAGATCACTGATCATCTTCGCGGACATCCAGTAGCTCAGACCGAATGGCCAGGGAGCATGGCGCGCGCCTACCGGTTTGCGCAGATCATCCAGGTTGGCTTGCGCCAGGTCAAATGCCGGCACGAGATTTAGCGCTTGTTTCCACCAGCGGCGCGCCTCGCGCTCGCGGCCCACCCGCCAGCAAGCGACAGCAGCTAGGTGCGCGCCCAGGGGATCGAGCAAGGGCGGTTTAGCATAGCCAGCCTGTTTGGCCTGGGCAAGCGCCTCCAACACGCCGTCGTTGTCTCCCAAGAAGCTGAGCGCTTCCGCTTTCTTGACCCATGCCTCTGGGGAATTCGCTGGTGCCTCCTTGAGGCGCGCGGCCCAGGTCCGCGCGTCCGCGATGCGTCCGGCCAGACAGAGGGTGCGCGTGAGATTACTCAAGGCATGCACATTCTGTGGCGCGTTGGCGAGCACACGCTGATTCGCCGTGAGCGCATCCTCTAGGCGGCCTTCCAGCGTATAACTCAAGTTGATGTTGTTGAGCGCGGCGGTAAAATCGGGGCGCCGCTCGAGAACCCGTTCCTCTAGGCGGCGCCCTTGGGCATAGTCGCCCTGTTCAATCAGGCCCAGCGCCTCCTCATGCCAGGCAGCCACTTCGGCGCCATCCTCGCCAGTGAGGCCCATCTCAGCGAGTATCTCGGCGAGCTGCGGCTCCACCTCGGCGAGCAGCTCACGCGCGTGGTCAGTCCGCGGGTGACGCGGCCAGCGGGTGAGGAAGTGGCGCAGCGTGCGCACCGTCAGCGCGATCCGCTGCGTGGCGAGGTAGGCGGTGGCCAGGGCGAGCGTGGTCTCCGCGTCTTCGGGCACGAGGCGATGCAGCCGCTCACAGAGTACCATGTAGCGCGGCATACCTTCGAGTTGGTAGAAGGTAAACGCCAGCGCGCGCACGACCTCAGCGTGCATGGGGAAGCGGTCCGCGAGTGGTTCGAGACGTGCCCGCGCCTCCGCCCACTGCTCGCGCTCCATCAGCGCCTCCGCCGCGCGCAACTCACGCGCCACCGCTGGCACCATCTGTCCAATGGCTGGCCGACGCGGATGTTTCGGCGATTTCTTCTTCGACATGCGGGCCATCCTTTCATCTCGGGTACCGTACCACGGACGAGATCAGTGGGGACCTGGTGCCGCACAACCAAGAATAGCGTCATGCCCCAGGTAGTGGATTTAAGACGCTTAAGGCTGTTCGCCCCGTTCAGTGTTGTTCAGAAGTGCTGGAAATATAGGCACTTCGGACGGTTGTCCGTTCATCATCGTTTGTCTGAGTTGGTGTCAACCCGGAAGCGAAGGGGCCTTTGGATGGATTCTATCATGCCCTGTGGAGGTTACTTTTTGCGCTTCTCATACTCACGCTGGCTCCCAATCCAATACCAGATGATCTCGTCGCGGTCGCGAACGCCGAGCGCACGAAAATTCCTGGTGATACGCACGGACCAAATGCGCTTCGACGCGTTAACTTCTTCAAAGTTCAGGCCGGGGAGAATGGGTCATTGCTGAATTGTCGGTAGGCCTCTCGCGCTTGTTTGCGCATCTCAGGGGAGATCCGTTTGAGGGCGTCACGGAATGACCGGGTCGTATGTGAATTCATGCCCCTTCAAAATCCTCTGATGTGAGGATTCGGTCGTTCCTTGGCGCATTTCTTCCAGAGCTGCCTCATACAATGCATCTGGGCCTGGCGCATGTAGTATCCGTGCCCACTCGATGGTGTCGAGCCACTCTTCAATCTGATCGGCGAGCCGTTGTTGGTCTTGTGAAGGTAGGTGTTCAAGGTCATGCAAGAGCGCTTGAAGTCGTTCGTCAAGCATGCTCACCTCCTGAGCGGTTACGTTCCAGGACCCCTATGGAGATGCGTGAGACCTTGGCTGTCCGTTTGGCTGTCAATCGCTCTTACTAGCAAATGAGCGGCCCCGGCAGTATCGGCTGGAACCGCTTAAAATCAAGATTCGTGGGGAGCCAGCGAAGGGATTTGAACCCTTGACCTGCTGTTTACGAAACAGCTGCTCTGCCCCTGAGCTACGCTGGCATGAAAGAGCGTCACAAAGCTGCGCGTAGTGTACCCTACGTCGCGGTGAGCCGTCAAGCATCGCGCGGCTCCACGTCTTCGAGCCAGCCGCGTTCCGCCAGCGTATAGTGGGCCGCCGCTTGTTCCGCCTCACGCTTGCTATGGCCCGTGCCCTCCGCCGCCGCGAAGTCCCCCAGCAGCACCTCGATCACGAAGGTCCGCGCGTGCGCCGGGCCGGTCTGGCTCACCACGCGGTAGCGCGGCGTCACGCCCAGCCGCGCCTGCGCCAACTCTTGGAGCAGCGACTTATCATCCTTGATGCGCTGACGCTGAGCCACTACCCGCTCCAGTTCAGCGCGCAGCAGCGGCTCCAGAAAGCGCACCGCATCGGGCAGCCCGCCATCGAGATAGAGCGCGCCCACCACCGCCTCAAAGGCCGAGGCCAGCAGAGGCACCCGCTCGCGCCCACCGGCCTCTTCACTGCGCCCCAGTCGCAGCGCGTCGCCCAACTGGAGGCCGCGCGCGAAACGTGCCAGCGTCGCGGCGCACACCAGCGCCGCGCGCAACTGCGTCAGGTCGCCCTCACTGGCCGTGGGATACTGGTGGTAGAGCAGGTCGGCGCTGACCATCCCCACCACGGCGTCACCCAAAAACTCGAGTCGTTCGTTTGAGATGATGCCGGGGAGAGCGCACTCGTTCAGATAGGAGCGGTGGTTGAGCGCGTCGGAGAGCAGATGGCGCTCGGCGAAAGTATGGCCCAGCGTCGTTTCAAGTGCCCCCAGGAGAGTGGTGTCGTCTGTCGTCTCGCGGTGCTTCATTCGACGCGCAATCCCTCGCCAGCCAGCGCCTCCCCGACGCGCCGCGCAGGCACGCCCGCCGCGCCCAGCGCCGCCAGCGCCTCCGCGCCGACCTCCGGGGCCACCGCCACGAACAGCCCTCCCGAGGTCTGGGGATCGAAGAGCAAGAGGCGATCCACATCCGTGATGTGCCCCGCGTAGATGACGTGGGACGCGAGCGCGTCGGCGTTGCGGCCCGTGCCGCCAGGTATGTGGCCCGCCTGAGCATAGTGCCGCGCACCGGGCAGCCAGGCGATGGATGCCAGCTCGATGCGCAGGGCGACACCGCTCTGCGCGGCCATCTCCCAGGCATGGCCGAGCAGGCTATAGCCGGTGATATCGGTGCAGGCATGGACGGCGGACCCCAGCGCGCGCAGGACACGCGCCGCGGCGGCATTGAGCGTCGCCATGCTGGCGATGGCCGCGGCCAGATGTTCCTCGCTGGCCGCCTCCGCCTTGGCCGCGGTCGTAATCACCCCCGTGCCCAGCGGCTTCGTGAGCAATAGGGCGTCACCCGGTCGCGCGCCGCCCTTGGTGAAGAGATGCGCTGGATGGACCGTGCCAATGGCCGCCAGTCCATACTTCGGCTCGGCATCGGTCAGTGAATGCCCACCCGCGATCACCGCGCCGGCCTCACGCACCTTCTCCGCGCCGCCCCGCAGGATCTCGCCCAGAATGGCCAGATCCAGGTCGGCGGGCCAGCCGACTAGGTTGAGGCAGAAGAGCGGCTCGCCCCCCATCGCGTAGATGTCGCTGAGCGCATTGGCCGCGGCAATCGCGCCGAAGGCAAAGGGATCATCCACCACGGGCGGGAAGAAATCCGTCGTGGCGACGATGGCTTGCTCATCACTGAGGCGATAGACGGCGGCGTCGTCAGCGTGGCCCAGCCCGACGAGCAGATCGGCGGAGGCGGCGCCAAAGGTCGCGGCGAGTGGACGCAACACGTGCGCCAGGGCATCAATGCCCATCTTCGACGCTCAGCCAGCGCAACTCGCCAGCGTTGTCAGCCGGATCCGCCTTCCCGGCGCCATACGCTCGCTCCCTTCATGCGCGTGTGCGCTTCCCCGACGCGCTTCCCCGACGCGCTTCCCCGACGCGCTTCCCCGACGCGCTTCCCCGACGCG